>NZ_JAQIBB010000075.1:0-19927 GCF_027920745.1 Gallibacterium faecale
AAAGCATTTTTTGTATTCAAAGCCTTTGACCTATCTAAAAGCGTTTCATGATAAGCTTTTCAGAAGTTTTTAGCATCCAAATTGTCCATTACGCCAACTATCAAAAGAATATCTATAATTTATAGAAACAAACCCAATCTTTGCCATTTTCATAGGACAAAACAGGTCTAAAATAGGACAAAATGATCCTGAAATAGGACAAAATGACCCTAAAATAGGACAATATTTGATTATTTATTAATCTATTTTATTGTTATGTTATTGATATTATTATAAACGTATTTTTTATTGTCCTAATTGTCCTATAAAAAAACACTCTCCTAATAGGAAAAATTTTTAAATTAAAAATGAATGAAAAAAGCCAGCTATTTTACTGGCTTTGGTGGTGGCTTATAGGAAAGGTTTAGGGGCTATGTTTTCTATGTAATCGCTCCATTCTTGCAGCATTTCCTTTCTATGCTCGATATATTCCGCCTTGTTGTATATCCCTCTAATACGGTTCTTGTCTTTATGTGATAAGGCTTTTTCTATCCAGTCATCTTTGTACTTGCCTTGTTCATTTAATGCGGCGTTAATGGCTTTTACCTTTTGTAATAGATTAATCGCTTGAGTAGAAAGTGTAACAGTGTGAAGTCGTCCCTCTGGTAGGTTTTTATTTCCTTTCTGAACACGATAAGACCATAAACCATCATTTAAGTTAATATCTTCCCATTTTGCTTTGGCGATTTCACTCGGTCGGCTACCAGTTAAAAGCGTGAGAATAACCGCATAAAAAGACAAGGGGCTAAAGCGTCCTCTCTCCTTGTTCTCATAGAATAAGCGTAAAAATTCGGGTAATTCAGTCAGATCGATAGTACTCATTCCTTTAGGAGTTGGCTTAGTAAATTCTTTTCCAATCTTGGCCAGATTATTAGCCGGAATAATCCCTCTATGTAAGGCATAAGTCATCACCTCATTAATTTTCGTTATGACCTTTGATAGCTCTGTATATTTTCCATCTCGTTCTAATGGTTTTAAGGCGTTAATTGCCATTAATGGGGTTATCTCGTTAATAGGATAGTCGCCTAATGTAGGTAAGATATGACGCTCAAATCGTTGCCATGTTTCTTTTTGTGTGCGTTCTGAAAAGTCGGGTTTATGCTTTCTATCGTCAAACCAAAGATCAGCGATTTTTGCAAACGTATTATTCATTGCTTCGGCTTGTAGTTGGTTTTGCTGTTGTTCGTAATCTTTAGGATCAATACCTTTCATTACTAACGCTTGATATTCATCTCGTTTAGTTCGAGCTTGGGCTAGTGAGATGGTTGGATAACTGCCAATAGTTTTATTGGTGCGTTTCTTGGTATAGGGCTTAGTATATTTAAAAAGCCACGTTTTAGATCCAGATAGTTCAATTTGCAAATAAAGTCCACCACCATCAGAAAGCGAAATAATCTTATTCCCCGCCTTAATTTTTCTTATTTGCGTGTCTGTTAGCTGTTGTGCTTTTCTTGCCATAGTACAAGCCTTTAAAAAGAAATTGTACTAGAAAAAATGCTCAATTCTTGTAATTAAAATATTTTATAACAATATGAATTAAAAGGATTTTTCATTGAATTGTACTAGAAAGCAAGGCTGTTATTTTTTGTAATTTGGGAGTTGCTCAATAAAATTCTGATTTTCTAGTACAATTTCTAGTACAATTATTCGTTGATATAGAGTTACGTTGAGATACAACCAGAAACATAAAATACAGCTAACGGCTAGATTTTACAAGGGTTTTTGAAACAGTGGGAAACAATCAGAAACGTGGGATTACAACGATTGGCGGAAGGTCATGGGAGTTGAACCCACCCAAGACTGCTGGCAGCCTTAACAGAATTTGAAGTCCTGCCACCTCACCGGAGATGACGACCTTCCATAAACCAAATAAAAATGATGGAATGCTTGGAAAAGCGCAGTCATTTTACTGAATTTTTTCGATAAAAACAGTATTATTTAAGCTTACTGTTATAAATAGGAAACCTTTATGTCTGTGCTTTATCGACAACTCCCCGCCATTGATCGCTTATTAAAAACGGAATTAGGGCTTAACTTAGTAGAAAATTTTGGACATTCTGCGGTTGTGCAGATGATGCGAGAACAGCTGCAACAAGCCCGAGAACAGATTAAACAGCAACAACAGCTTCCTGATTACTGTCAAACGGATCAACATTTTTTACAACATACCCAACAACGCTTACAGCAACAACGCCAAGTTAAAATTCAGCCAGTACATAACTTAACAGGCACAGTATTACATACCAATCTTGGGCGTGCGATTTGGTCAGAGGCGGCACAACAAGCTGCATTGCAGGCAATGCAACAAAATGTCGCATTAGAGTTTGATTTGCAGCAGGGTAAACGAGGACATCGAGATCAAGCGATCAGTGAATTATTGGCACAATTAACCGGAGCGGAAGCGGCTTGCGTGGTAAATAATAATGCGGCAGCCGTGTTATTAATGTTAGCAACCTTTGCTCAAGGAAAAGAGGTGATTATCTCTCGTGGCGAATTGATCGAAATTGGTGGGGCATTTCGTATTCCCGATATTATGGCACAAGCTGGTTGTAAGCTGGTGGAAGTAGGGACAACGAACCGTACGCATTTACGTGATTATGCTCAAGCAATTAATGAAAATACGGCGTTATTATTAAAAGTACATAGCAGTAATTACCAAATTATGGGCTTTACTTCGAGTGTGAGTGAAGAAGAATTGGTTGAATTAGGGCGGGAGAAAGGTATTCCAGTAATGACAGATTTAGGCAGTGGTGCCTTGATTGATTTTCGTGAGTATGGCTTACCGCATGAACCACAAGTACAGCAAAAGGTGGCAGCAGGAGTCGATTTAATTTCATTTTCAGGGGATAAATTATTAGGTGGACCGCAAGCAGGTATCATTGTTGGTAAACAGAGTTGGATTGATCAACTACAATGCCATCCATTAAAACGGGTATTACGCTGTGATAAAGTCATTTTAAGTGGTTTAGAAGCGACATTACGCCTTTATCTTGAACCAGAACAGTTAATCAAACGTTTACCTACTTTACGCGTATTAACCGCAGATTTAGAAGTATTACAGCAACAAGCAGAACAATTACAACACGCCTTACAGGATAAGCTTAGTGAGCGTTTTGAGATTACGATTGCAAATAGCGATGCACAAATAGGTAGCGGTTCACAACCTACTGCAAAAATTCCTTCATTTGCAGTAACACTGCAAGCAAAATCAGCAAAAAGCGACGATCTTTATCAACTGATTGCCAGATTAAAATCGCTTGATCATCCGATTATCGGGCGGGTTGAAGCGGATAAATTATGGTTAGATTTACGTAGCGTGGCAAATATTGAAGCATTATTAACAACGGTGAAAGAATTATGATTATTGTAACAGCAGGGCACGTTGATCACGGGAAAACAGCGTTATTGCAAACTTTAACAGGAACGAATGCCGATCGTTTACCAGAAGAAAAAAAACGGGGAATGACGATCGATCTCGGATATGCCTATTTGCCAGTGGAGGATAAGGTATTAGGGTTTATTGATGTACCGGGGCATGAAAAGTTTCTCTCGAATATGCTGGCGGGGTTCGGTGGTGTCGATTACGCAATGTTGATGGTAGCTGCTGATGAAGGGGTAAAACCACAAACCGTAGAGCATTTAACCTTGCTAAAACTGTTACAATTTAAGCAAATTATCTTAGTCATTACTAAATCTGATCGGGTGGAATCGGAACAAATTGTGCAATTAATTGCCCAAATCCGCCAACAATTTCCTGTGCTTGCCACAAGTCCAACTTTTATCACATCCGCTTATACTGGCGAAGGCATTGATTCATTACGTGAATATTTAAGCCAATTAGAGAATACGGCGGAACAAGATAAACCGTTCCGTTATGCGATTGATCGTGTGTTTAATGTCAAAGGTTCTGGGTTAGTGGTCACTGGAACAGTCTTTAGTGGCAAAGTCAGTGTCGGTGACGAAGTTTATTTGTCTGCAACGCAGCAAACGGTTCGAGTTAAAGGGATTCATGCACAAAATCAACCAGCTGAAAGTGGTGTCGCAGGGCAACGGGTAGCATTAAATTTAGCAACAGATTTAGCTAAAGATGACATTGATCGTGGTGATTGGTTAAGCGGGCTAGCTACATTATATGCCACAGATCGTGTAACCGTAGAATTAACAGCGAATAATACAATTAATGATGCACAAGCGGTGCATATCTATCATGCGGCAAGCCACACGGTAGGGAAGTTAAATGTATTGATCCGTTTACCTGACATGATATTAGCAGAAGTGATCTTAGACAAACCATTATTTATTGCGGTGATGGATAAGTTAATCGTGCGTAGTGGTGATGATCAACATACATTAGGTGGCGCAAAGGTAGTAGAGATTAACTCACCAAAACGGCATAAACGTAGCCCAGAACGGTTTGCGTACTTGCAAAAATTATTGACTTGTCAAAGTCGCATCCAGCGAATTTTGCATTACCTACAACAGCAAGCTTTGCCTTTAGCACAAGTGCAATGGGTGGAACAACTTACCACAGAGCAAATCTACTGTCTGCAAAAGCAAGCACAATTAGAGGTGTTTCGTGATTGGCTATATGCAGAAAATTACCAACAATATCAGCAAAAACTATTGCTTAGCGCATTAGAAACGTTTCACCAACAACACCAAGATCAGTTAGGCGTGAGTAAGGCACGTTTATGGCGGATGGCGACTTTAAATCAACCGATGCCATTAATTTTCCATTTTATTGAACAACTGATCACCGAGAAAAAGTTATTGCAGACCAATGGCTGGTTACATCTACCGCAACATCAAATTGCCTTTTCTGCGGAAGAGCAACAATTATGGCAACAGGTAGAAGCAGAGTTTCAGAAAACAGATCAACCTATCTGGGTACGAGATATGGCGCAAATCTTAGCCTTAGATGAAGATACGATGCGTAGTTTTATGTATAAAGCGGGCAAGATGGGGTATCTGACACCGATTGTCAAAGATCGTTTTTTCCGTCAGCAAGAGATTCAACAGTATGCATTGTGGTTAAAAAATTACCTGTTGGAACATGGTGAAGTGACCGTGAATGAAGTACGAAACTATTTCCAGTTTGGGCGTAAATTAACGGTGCAACTGATGGAATATTTTGACCGCTCTGGATTTTTACGCCGGAAAGGGAACGTACATTTATTGCGTGATAGCGACTCTTTTTAATTTAGATTTAACAACAGCGCACATATCCGCCTTTGGTTTGTTGCGCTAAACCTAACATTTCTAATTCCAATAAATCCGTTAAGAGTTCGCCTATTGGACGAGATAAAACAATAGCTAATTCATCAGGTGACACTGCAGTGCTCGGATTTAACAGCTGATAAAGTGCGTAATGTTGTTTAGGGACTAAGATATTGGCAGAGGATTCCTCTTGTTTCGTTTCTAAGATGCTCGGTTCCAATTTGATTTTATTGGTAGGCATTTTCGCAATAAATGAAGCAACAATTTCGAGGATATCTCTCGCATCTTCGACTAACCACGCGCCTTGCTTAATCAGTTGATGGCAACCTTGGCTTAATGGACTATTGATCGCTCCGGGAATCGCAAAAACCTCTCGATTTTGTTCAAGGGCATAACGCGCAGTGATTAATGAACCACTCTTGGTTGAAGCCTCAATAATTACACTACCAAAAGACAAGCCACTAATAATTCGATTGCGGCGAGGAAAGTTTTCTGCGATAGGGGGTGTATCTGGCGTAAATTCTGAAACTAAAGCGCCCTCGTTTTCAACAATTTGCTGCGCTAATCTTTTATGTCGGGTAGGGTACACAGTATTTAACCCACAACCTAAGACAGCAATAGTAAGCCCGTTATTATCTAGTACAGTTTGATGGCTAATACTATCAATACCTAATGCTAATCCACTGGTAATTGTAAAGCCGGTACTGCTTAAATCTTGCGTAATCACTCTTGTGCAATATTCACCATAAGGCGAACAATAGCGACTACCTACGATAGCGATTTGTGGCATTGACAGCGCATTAATGTTACCTTTGACAAACAAAATTGGTGGGGCAGATTTAATCTGTGTGAGTAAGAACGGATATTGAGGGTCAAATAAGCTGATAATGTGATGATTGGATTTCTCCTGCCAAGCTAAAGTTTCATCGATTAATTTCTGATTAGGGGAAAACCAAGCTTGAATTTGTGGTTCTGTCCAACCAATATAACGTAATTGTTGAGCATCATATTGAAGTAGTTTTTCTAATGAAAGATGTTCTAATAAGCGTTGAATTTTCCCAGCACCAAAATGAGGCAACAGCGAAAGTCGTAATAGTGAAGAGAGTGTTTGCATAAAGGATTCCTCAGTAAAAATTAGAGGGTACTTCATGCAAAATAGCTGTGCTGTATTTTTTGGTGAGAAATGTGTAGTAGATCGATAATTTAACAAAAAATTGATATTGATAAAGGAACAATCGGTACTGTTAATTAACTGAAAAATAAGTACAATGCGTTGTTTCATAAAAAGAGGAATGAAAAATGGCGATATTAGAAGTTTTATGTTTTCCTGATGAAAGATTAAGAACGATTGCGAAGCCTGTTGAAGTGGTTGATGATGAGGTACGCGAGTTTATTGATAATATGTTTGAAACAATGTATGAGCAAGAAGGGATTGGCCTAGCAGCAACGCAAGTCAATCGTCATCAACGTATTATCACGATTGATGTGGAAGGTGATAAAACCAACCAATTAGTTTTAATTAATCCTGAAATTGTAGAAGGAAGTGGTGAAACTGGGATTGAAGAGGGGTGCTTATCAGTACCGGGATTTCGTGGGTTAGTGCCAAGAAAAGAAAAAGTGACAGTAAAAGCCTTAAATCGACAAGGCGAACCTTTTACTTTAGACGCAGATGGCTTATTAGCAATTTGTATTCAACATGAAATCGATCATCTAAATGGTGTGGTATTTGTTGATTATTTATCACCATTAAAACGTAATCGGATTAAAGATAAGTTAGTGAAGTACAAGAAACAATTAGAACGGTCGCAAAAGTAATAATTGATTTCAACAAGCCTATAAAAGGAAAAAATAAATGCAGAAGATCTGAAAATCTTCTGCATTTTTTCTATAAATTCGACTTAGAATTGGAAGCCTACACCAGCACCGACAGAAGTATCACCAACAGTGTTATGGCCTGCGTTAAGTTTCAAGATAATTTTGCCATTATCTGAAATCCGAGATACCCCAACTGCGACGGCTTGTGCAGATTTATGCGAACCTACACTCACAGCAACAAGGCTCTTACCAGGAATATAAGCTTGCGGTAAGCTTGCCATTGCAGCAGATGTTGCACCAACGCCTTCCAAATCTCTAGCGAGTTTACCTACACGTTGGTTGAGGCGACCGAGTTGTTTACTCATGTCAGAACCTAAACCATATAATTGGCTAACGTTCACCGCATCAGTAGGTGCGGAACCTGCGGCAACATTGGTAATACGGCGAACTTCTTGTTTACCATCTTCTGTAGTACGACCAACAGAGACTTCGCCAATAACTTCGTTACCATAGCCACGTATATTCGCAAGGTTACCCCAAGGAACAGCGCTTTGTAACTGTTCTAGCGTTTGTTTCGCTTCTGCATTTGCGCCTAGAGCAATGCTATTTTCAGTAACAGCTTTCGCATTGTAACCAATTGCTACGCCATTTTTCGCTTCAGCAGTGGCACTATTACCAATTGCTACACCATTAGACGCTTTGACATGAGCAGAAGTACCCATTGCTACCGCATCGCTTGCCTCTGCCGCAATTGTCACTTTAGTACCAACGGCGACAGCATTGTTCGCTTTGGCACCGACTTTGATTTCATTACCCATCGCCATTACGTTTTCAGTAGTGACTTGAGCACTGAGATCTTTGATCTTAGTGGCTAGCTCTTCTTTTTTCTTCAAGTAATCCGCTAAATCCGTTTGATATTTAGCCAATTTGACTTGATAGGCTTTCAACTGTTCATCGGTTGGGTTAGCTTCAAGTGCTGGTAATGGATCAGGGCGTTTGAGTTCCTTACGCTCTTTAATTGCTTTCTCAATTTCATCGATAACCGCTTCATCCCCAATACTATTGTTATTACCCACAGAGTAACTTGATTTCGCATTGATTTTAGTTGGGTCACCGATAGCGCCCGAATTATCCCCTGCAACGACATGACCTGTACCAACGCTGATGGTGTTGTTACCAGCCACAGTACCATCTTTACCGATAGCAATAGCATTATCAGAGTCTTGAATGACCGTTGCGGATGAGCCAATCGCCACTGCATCAGAAGCATCCTTACCAACTTCGTTCTGTGTACCAACAGCAAGAGAATGATTAGCACCTGAGCTAACGCTACTTTGATAACCAATCGCCGTAGAGTAGCTTGCTGAAGCACTTGAGTCATCGCTATTAGAAATTTGAGCCTCAGGAATATCTTGACCGGCATTTACATGGAAGTACTTGGTTCCTTGCTCGTTAATATTGCGTACCGCACTATAAATATTATTGGTGATGTATTCACCATTATTATTTACATTATAGGTTTTGAGATAAGGCTTATTCTTTTCATCTAAAGGTACACGAATAGTTGTCGCTTTTTCTTGTGTTGTATTAGTCACATAAGAGTATTCTTTCACCTCTACTGGGTTAAGTTGATTAACCGTCGTTGTTGAGTTATCAACATGAGTGTCATTGTTAATCACAGTTACACCGAGGTACTCTTGTAAATCAAAGAGTTGACCACCATTGATCGCTTCTTTAGAGCCATGAGCAATACGACCGTCAGCTACGTTAGAAAGAACGCTGGCTTTATCTACTGTACCATTCGCATTTTGGATAGCTGTGTAAACCTTGTTCGCATCAAAGCGAGCAGCACTTTGCTCTGCGGTGAGTTCTTGACCATTAAGTTTACCATCAGCACTGATACGTTGAGCTAAAGTCTTATCGGTATAGAACTTACCATCCGCTCCTTTATAGACTTTAGTCGGAGTGACAATATCCTTACCATCAGCCCCTTTGGTAGTAACATCAGTGACATAAGCAATTGGCAATTGCGTATTGTTGACGATGTTTTGGTCATTGGTCGAGATTTTAATCTTACCAGCGGATTGATCAAGGGTCACATTTTCACCTGCGACAAACTCAAGCGTGTTGCCCGGCTTGATATTATCTCCACTTGCTGCAATACCACTGTTATTGACCACACCACCATCGGCACTGGTTTTCACGTTAAAGCCCTTATCTGCTGTCGCTTGTGCATTAGCAGCTGCTTGATTAGCAGCTTCGGCACGTGCAGACACCTCATTCAAATCGCTCACATTAACCGCTGAGTTTTTGAGGTTGACATTGGCTGCGGCAGTCGCGAGTTTGTCTGCGAAAGTCGCATTATCTTTGGCGCCGCTATTGGCATTACTTGGATCGTTTAACGCAGTCACATCGTTTACAGAAGACTGGATACCTCCCAGTTTTTGAGCGGTTGGCTTACCATCTTTATCTAATAAGGTGACTTCTGTTGGAGTAGCTACTTGAGCATTATCTTTAAGTTTGCCATCTGTACCAATATCAGAAGCTTTATAGAAATTATCGCCGACTTTTACGAGTGTATTACCAGACGCATCTTTAAATGCCATTGGCAAGCCATCGACATTGATACTGTAAGTATGAACACCGTCTTTGCTGGTAATCGCAGATACTTTGGTATTTGCTCCGTCAACTACTTGGATAGTATCGCCTAACTTAATGGTTTGTGCGGTACCGTTGTTGGTTTGTAGTTTAAAGCCAGAGTCTGCTAAGTTTTTGAGGTCTTGGGTAGTGACAGCGGTATTGCCATCAATCGCCCCATCACCAGTCGTACCGACTTTATTGAGGTTAGTGATAAAGCTACCATCACTACTATTACCGCCAATTGCACTGGCGATATTACCTAACGTTGTTGCTTTGGTGGTTGTGCCGTCTGCATTGACTAACTTCATAGCAGTAGGGGTGGCTTCTTGTGGTGCTTGATCAGCAGAAACAGCAACCAAGGCACCATTCTCATCGACTTTCATCCACACGCCAGATCCAGGTGTAGCACCAGGGACATAAGCCATACCTTTTAGATCGTCCTCTTTATGCCATTTACCATCAGCACCTTTGACGAGCTTATTGCCTTGTGCATCCACATACACTGCCGGTTGATCCACATGGACATTGTAAGTGTCTTGGCCGCTAGCACTGGTTTGTTTGGTTACAATGGCACCACCACTACCTGTCACTTGCGTACGCGCTGCTTTGGCATCTGCCGCTGCTTTGTTTTGGACGTTATAAAGTTGTTTACCTGTCACTACATCAGTTGAGTTATCACTAATCGCACCATCAGCTACGTTGGTAATCTTATTACCACCATTATTCAAACCATTTTCAGTCAGGCTAACTGTCTTGCTTGTATCATAGCTGCCATCTTTAACAGGGGTAATAGTGATACCGCCATTGGTGACTTCTGTCTTCGGACCAGTAGCTTTATCGTTCTTATCAGTGACAGCATAGGTAGTACCTGTGCTAGTCGCAGTATTACCATCTGCATCTGTTGTTGTGATTGTTGTACCATCACCCGTTGTCGTAGTGGTATGTGTGATGGTCTTACCATCTTTAGTTTCTGTGTGTATAAACTGTGCACTGGTGAGGTTGGTTAATTCTTTCGCCAATTTCACTGTCAGTGCATCGACACCATTAGACACGACACCAATATTGCCATCGCTAAGTTTGGCTGGATCAGTCACACCACCTTTAATATTGAGGGTTTCACCCAGTTGACGAGTGAATGCATTTTGAAGATCAGCGGTATCGCTTGTATCTTTCACTAGTGCGTCACCTGCATACACACGACCTTTATTCGCTGCGGTGGTGAGTTGTTCAATCGCCCCCACAATGGTAGTCGGAGCAGTGGTATTGGCTGTGGTGCCAGTACTGCCTGCTGTGACGGCAGTAAAGGTTGGTTTGACTAATTGATTTGAATTATTAGTGTCTTCTTTAAAGCCAAGTACATCTTTCTCTAGGTTGTAGAGCTGACTACCGTTGATGGCATCAGTCGATGTGTTAGTAATAGCACCAGCACTAACATTACTCAATACAGGTGCTTTACCATCTGCCCCATTAGCTAATTTAGCCGTAGTAGCAGCCTGTACTTCTGTAGGTTGGTTAGTAAGAGTGCTACCATCCGCATTTTTCCATGTTGTACCGTCATATACTAAGCCATTGATATCAGTCGCTTTATAGTACTTACCATTAGGTGCTTGGACTAACTCATTACCGTTTGCGTCAGTGTAAGAGAGGACTTTCTCTACATGGACGTTATAGGTTTTAGAGTTATCACCCGCTGCTGTGGTAGAAGTTACAGTAGCCGCACCAGAACCAGTGACTTTTGTAGTAGCAGCAGTACCCGCTTTTAATTGAGCTACGGTTGCTACATCATTATCCGCTGAGCCGTCAGCCACATTGCTAATCTTATTACCACCATTATTCAAGCCATTTTCAGTAAGGCTGACGGTATTATTGGAATCATAACTATCTTTTTTACCATCGTTATCATCTTTACCACTTTCAACCAATTTAGTAATGGTGATTCCCTTGTTAGACACCTCTACTTTAGGCGCACTAGGTACAACTGATACGTTGTTGCCATCAGTGAAGGTTTGCAAAGTCTCGTAAGTCATACCTGTACTGGTAGAGGTTGCTACAGTCTGGTTGTCACCGTCTTTCGTCGTGATCGTATTCCCCTTACCATTGACGATGGTGGTGTAAGTCTTACCATCTTCTATTGTGCTAAAGTTCGCACTATTGAGGTTTTGAAGGTTTTTCGCCAATTTAATGATAAGTTGGTTACTTGATCCTTCGATATAAATATTACCCGCCGCAGATTGGAAAGGATTGCTTGCAGTAATAGCTGAGTAATCTCCCTCACCGATAATATTGAGTGTGCTACTCAATGGGCGATGAACAACTGTACCGCTATTATTGCCGACGAAGTCTAAACCTGCATTGGCTACAAGTTGTAAATCATGCAGCGTAGTGGCTTGTTTTAAGACATCGCCAGAAGCTGTTAGCATATTGCCAACGACGGTTTTGTTAAATGCTTCTGTTGCTTTGGTTTTATAGCTATCTCTTACTGCCGAAGGAATGTCAGCAAAAGTTGTTTTCTGTGCATCAGGGTTATCAGCATTGTACAAGGCCAGCGCTTTGTTTTGGATGTCTTGCTCAGAAATATGGGCGATAGCATCTTTTACATTGGTAATAGCTTGACCACCAGCAGAAATACCGTTATCCGTAAATTTCGTGACGGTTGTGCCTTGCGTGATGGTAATACCATCTTTGTTGACAACGGTTTTATCAGCTGCTGAGCTGCTCGTTGCATCTGTACCAAACGTGATATCGGTTAAACCTTTAATTTGTTTAGCTAATTTTACGGTTAGTGTATCCGAACTGCTGTTAGCGATAACACCGATATTACCATCGCTGAGGTTTGTTGTGTCAGTCACGCCACCTTTAATATTAATACGTTCACCGAGTTCTCGCTTGATGGCGTTCTGCTCTGTATCATCATTCCCTGTGGCGGCTTTATAGTCATCACCAGCATAGACACGTCCCTTGTTGACGGCGGTGGTCAACTGGTTAATGGCATTGACTACCGAATCTGGTGCTGTACTACTGTTACCCGCATTAACACTATTAAAGGTACCTGTAATTTCTGTTTTATTGTCATTGACAGAAAGCCCCAATTTGTTCACTAATTGTTTTAACTGAGAACCGTTAATCGCTTGTACAGATGACTCGTCAATTTGACCTTTACCGACATTATTAAGCACGGGCGTGATAGTACCAAAAGTTGTCAAATTAGCGACCGCAGAGGTAATGGCGGTCGGTTGGGCGGAAATAGGATCACCATTCTCTTTAGTCCATTGTTGGGTGGTAGTATTGTACTTCAAGCCTGCAAGCGCACTAGCTTGATAGTACTTATTATCAGCACCTTTAATGACATTGGTTAAATTATTTCTGCTACCATCAACATAACTCAACCATTTATCGACATAAACGTGGTAATTGGTTGAATGATCTGCATTTTGAGTAGATGTCACTGTTGCAGCCCCAGAGCCTGTGACGGTTGCTTTCGCCAAATCAACATAAGCTTTGTTGACTGCATCACTATCAGCCGTTGGTGTTGCGATATTCGTGATTCGTACCGCCTTGTCACCACCAATTTTTAAGGTTGGTTTAACATCAGTTTGGTTATAGTCCGTCGTATTGGCAATAGCAACACTGTTTTCTTTCGTAGTGCCATCTTGGTTGGTAGTTATGGTACCGATACGTAAGCCAGTGAAAATAGGGGTGTTTCTAAAGCCAAGGAGGATTCCTCCATCTTTCACTACGGCAGCCATATTTTCGTCATTGTATGCATCAGTATTGGAAGCATCATAAGTACTGATATCATAGGTATTATCTGTCACAGACTTAAGCTTCATGACAAATTTACCTGTTTCAATGGATAATTGCTCACCTAGTTTTACCGGCACTACAGCATCTTCATCCAACTCATCTTGGTAGTTATCCGCACTGAAGTAAATCGGCATATTGGACAAGTTTTGCAAATCACCGACAGTGGCTGCGGAAGCCAGTTGGGCTCTTTCCTCTTTGAGTAGTTCCTCTGTCTTAGTGCCTCCATCCCCCGCAACACCTAAATCGCGTAAGGTGGTGAGGAAAGCGGGACTTAAGCCTCCATAAGGGGTATGAGTATGTGTCGTATCTGCTACAGTGGACAAACCTGTCAATGGCGAGGTCAAGCCAGTAATGCGGTTACCACCGTTGTTTAAACCTGTATCGGTAAGAGAGACTATCTTAGTAAGATCCGCATTACTACCGGTTGCCGCAGGAGGCGTAATGGTTACTCCGTGACTATTAATCATTGTAGTATAGGTATTACTACCACTTGTAGTCGTATAAGAAGTACTTTCCAAACCAGTCAGATTTTTCGCTAATTTAATCGCAATGGTATTGTCTGTTGCATTAGCCACCGTACCGATATTGTTATCGGTTAAAGTACCTGTCGCACCACCAATAAGACCAATCGTCTCACCTGTCTTACGCGTAATAGTGACATTGTCAGGAGGATCGCCTGCTTTATTATCAGCAGTATATTTTTGTGTGGCACCAGCTACCGCTTTAGTAATGGCGTCCACAACTGTTTTAGAGTCGACAAACTTATTGTCGCCATCACTTGTACTCGCTACACCTGTTGTACCATCGCTTGTGATAGAACCTTTATCAATATTGAACTTCACGGTATATGTGTCTTTACCATCAACAGTAGACACAGCGACATTGGCTGTCGTACCCGTACCATTGGCAAAATTCACCACATCGCCGTTGTTAACGGTAGTGGATGGTGTGTTATCACCAGACACAGTACCAATCGTCCACGCTGCATTTTTCAATTGGCTAACAGTAGCCGCATCGCTACCCTCAATACCTTCGGCTAAGTTACGGAGTAGGGCAGGGTTATTGTTGTCATCACCGAGTTTAAGAACACTGTAGGTTTTAGCACTTGAGTCTGTACCAACAGTCACTGCCTTTGCGGTAGAGAGTTTGACCTTAGAGGCGGTTGTGTTTGCATCTAAGCTTTGTCCACCAAGGGTCATCGTATTTAAATCAGTGAGCTCCTTAGCAAGACGGATGACTAGGCGTTTATCCATGATTGGCTGGTCCGCACCATCTTTGTTACCTGTATCGTAGGATTCAACAGATACATAGGTGTTTTTATCCGTTGTAGCCTTATCAATGTCGGATTGTTGTACAGCATTGCCAGTTCCTGTACCAGGAACGGTAGCATTACCAACCAAATGAAGCGTACTATTTAACAGACGACTAACAGTATCATTATTGTTGCCTGTGAATTTCAACCCATCTTTCATGGTGGCAACGGGAGCATTGTTGGTTGCTGTCCCTACGACAATGCGTTTAAGTTCAGTACCAGAAAGGTCATTTGCTGGGGTCGTATTAGCAAAATCAATAAATGTAGCTGTATTTGGATCTCCACCAAAAGTTAGCTTACCTTTACGTCCATCTAAGGTAAATTCGCTGGAAGGATAGGTAACAGAAGTACCTCCTTCATCTATTATTTCTTGTGGCGCCTTAATAACAAGAGTGTGTTGCGCACCGTTTAAAGAGATAGATTCATTGCTATTATCACCATCAATTGTCAAGGAACCTGCACTACCTTGGGTATTGTTCCCCAGTTTTACATCTTTATTAAGTCCAATAGTTAACTCACTATTAGTTTGTTTCGGATCAGTAGAGTTTGATCCACTTATTGATACTTGAATATTATTGCCACTATCTCCTTTGATAGGAACAAAGAAAGATGCATCTGGTAGAGTTGCGTCGTCCTTAGAACCAAGCAAATTGCGTGACGCATACTTGTAAGAACCACTACCACCTGTTCTGAAACCATAATATAGATTTTGCATAGCGACGGTATTAGCATTGTCTCTTGCTACGGTAATGTTTTTGAGTTCACCAACGGTGACAACTTCATTGTCACCTTTAGTAGTAAATGTACCGTTATCATTTATGTGATCTGTAAACACACCATCAATACGAACCAGCGATGGCGTACTAGATCCATCTCCATTACTGACTGAAGGTCCTGATAAGTATAGTACGGATGTTCCATTATTGGCATTATTAGCAATACCTTGAACAACACTGAGTTTGACAGAAGGGGTGTAATTAATGGAAGTCTCACCACTGAGATACGTGCCTGCATTACCTGTAAACTCAGCAGAAGTCATGTGAGTGAGATCTTTTGCTAGACGTATTGAAAGTTGGTCGGTGCCATTAGATATAACGCCGATATTGGTTGTGGTGAGATCATCATCAATCGTCTGACCTTTTTTAATATATCCACCCTCAATCTTAACTTTGTTATTAAGAGCCGCAGTGAACTCATTTGTTGTCGTTAAGGGTTGATCACCACTGAATGCAATGCCATCTGTCAAAGTTGCTAACTGATTGCCGTTAAAAGACAAGCGAGCTGAATTAGTGCCTGTTGTCCCCGGAATCTTGGTACCAGACACTAGGCTTAACACATAGTCAGTATAAGTGCCTGATGACATCGCATTGCTTTTGAACGTAATCTGTCCATTAAACAATTTAATCGCACTTGCCTGATCGGCTGCCCCAGCATTTTTCACCACCAGACTACCAGCGGTACCGTCTGTAGCGGTATCCCCCAAGATGACGCTTGGGTTGAGTTTAATTTTTAACACATCATTAGCTGAGGCAGTGTCGTTGCTTTTCGCTGCTACGGTGGAGATATTGTTATCAAAACCCGTAATTTGAATGGTGTTATTTAACAGTTTCTCAACCTTACCGTCGCTGCTGTCGGCCAAGCCAAACTTCGCGCTGGTCACATTCGTGTTGATTTCGTTAAATATCGAGGCAACATTCGAGGCTGTGGCATAGCCGTCCGCATCGCCACCTTCGGCAATACTTACAACGCCAGTTGATCTATCACGCGTTAAACTCGCAGATTTAATCGCAAAGACCACGCTATAGGTTTCTGGTGCAGCTGAAGGAGCAGTAGTCGCCGCTGTTTTTGTTAGTGTGACTTTTGTACCTGTACCTGCATCAAAGCTGACACGTTCGGCGTTATTCACCTGTCCTTTAGATGTGTAGGTGGAAGTGGTTGTTGAACTACCTGCCGCACCAGACGTTGTTGTGGTGGTTTGTCCAATATCCCATGCTGCGGCATTGACGAGTTTTTGTACGTCACCTAGGGTTGCGCCATAAGAACTATTGGTGTTGTCGATGGTTGTGCTATTCGCAGCAAGACCGCTTTTCACATTGGTGATATTGGTATTGCCTGTGTCGATACCACTAGTGGTAATCGAAATAGGGGCAGGGGCAGTACCATTCGCTGGAGTAGGGCCTTGGATGGTCACACCGCTACTAGTAATCGTCGTTGTGGTCGTGCCGTCTGTTGTGGTCGTTTTATATTCTGTCGAAGTCAGACCAGTAAGCGCTTTTGCCAAACGGAGTGTCAAAGAGCCACCGTTATTGCTGGCAATCACTCCGATATTGTTTGTCGTGCTTAAATCACCCGCATTGGTAACCCCGCCTGTAATGGTTAAAGCTTCAGACAGATTACGGTGTACTGTTTTCTTATCCCCACTTGCCGCATCAGTAGGCAAGGTATCACCAGTGAAATCCATACCCGCTAGCGCAAGGTTTTGCAAGTCTTTCAAATTGGTTGCTTGTGAGAAATCATAGGGGGATAAGGTTGTACCACTTGCATCTAGTCCTTTTAATAAATTACTCACTGCCTCTTGTTGTTGGCTTTGCGTAGTTGTGCCGGCGTTTGGCAAAGATAAAGCATTAGCAACATTGTACAGTTCAATATTACTAGTTGTACTTTGACTGCCGTTCACTAAAGAAAGCACAGCATTATCAGCACCGACCACTTGGCTGGTGGTATCTTTCGTATTAGATCCCTCTTGTAACCAAGCATCAGAAGTGGCTATAACACCTTCTTTACCTGTGACGGTCAACGTTTTGCCATCTATCTTAGCCTGATTGATTTCCCCTAAAGTGAAACCACTCGAACTAGAGAAAGCGGTTTTTAATTGATTGCCGTTTTGTGTATCAAAAGCCGCTACGGGATACCATTGACCATTGGCGGCTTGTTTAAACTTGCCGTCTACCAAGGCACTGTCATAAAGGGTGTTATTCCAGCTGTAGAGACGATGTCCTTCACCACTGGTATAAACAACATTACCGTCAAGACCTGTGACAACACGTGCTACGCTGCTTTCCATTGCATCCCAAATCGCATAGAGTTGTGAGCCGTTGATGGCGTCGGTTGAGTTAGCCCCGACAAGACCCGGCGCGACGTTTTGAATCACACGACCATAGGATTTGTTATAGGTTTTACCGTTGGCGTCAGTTTCTTGAACAATACGCCCTACAGTAATTGTTCCCACCTCGTTAGTTATCGATCGTTGATTTTCACCTGTTGTTTTTCCGACGCCAGCAAAATTATAGGTTTTTCCGTTGATTGAAATGGAAGTCTGTCCTGTACTGCCTGCTGTCATCAAGTCGTTCAAGCCGATAACGGCAGGGGTAGTGGTTACGCCATCGGTAATCACGGCATCGGTACCATTTTTCGGTAAGTCACTAAGATTACCTTCATATTTGCCCTTAGTGGTACTCAATGGGGTAGTGGTCGCCACAGAATAATCACCGATATAGACGGAATTACTTTGATCCGCATCAATGTGTGAACCCAATACATAAGTACTTTTTACATTGTTGCGAAGAATCACGTTACTACCTTCGACCACGTTATTGCTCGCACCTACCCCGGCAATATTGAAAGAACCGGCTAAAAGGTTCATTCCTGTTTGAGCATTGTTCTGGGCGAGCAAGGTGCTTAAATTAAATTTCTGTACTAATCCTAGGTCATTGGCAATCGCTGCTGCATCCGCCATGCTATTTGTACTGATATTGGGATGGGTCCCAAATAAGTTGGTCACGGCACCACGAACAGCCACACTATTAGTCAAATCAACACCAGAAATATTCTTAGAACCCGCCAAGAAGTTGTACATGGAGTTGGCCTCTACGATGTTATCCGCACCGGCCAAGAAGTTGTGTCCTGTATTATAAGCGACGGTGTTGCGAGAGCCGATGATGGTGTTGTTATCACCATAGGTAAGCCCTACGGGTTTGCCTGTTGTCGCATCGAGGGCGACATTTCCCAAGTCGGCAATAGCGGCTGTTTCTGCCGCTGAACGACCGGTAATAGCCCCAGTAATGGTGGTGCTACCTAATTGCGCTTGAACACGGTTATTTGAACCAATGACCATGTTATTGGTACCGCTAGCGATAACGTTGTTCGAACCATAGACGCTGTTGGTTTTAGATAAATCGTACAAGGTATTGTTGGTACCTACGACAGAGTTGTCGGCAATACGTTGGTAACCACCGTTACCGGTAGAACCTGTGTAGCCACTTGAGGTGAAGTCAGTATTAAAGCCCTCGGTACGGTTTTTGGCACCAATTACAATATTGCGGTCACCCCAGAAACGCATACCGCTATTGTTGAGGTTGGCTTCAGATGCATCAAATGTATTGGTAAGCTGAGTATAGATCCCATTTGCATTTGGCGTATCCTTCCAACCAGAGCCAGCACCGTAGAATTTATCTGCACCGCCACCAAGGATAATATTACCTTGTCCGACGGCTTGCATATTGGAACCAATCACCACGCTTTGTTGAGACCATTCACCGGCTTTAACATTAAAGCCCATGGTCACGCCAAAGCGACCTACAGAACTATAGCTATTGGCAAGGGTCGTGTTACCAACCACGATACCCTCGTTACCATAGACACGGTTAAGGGTACCGACAGCTAAACCACCGTTACCACTGATACTGTTGAACGCACCGAAGACAACGGCACTGCTACCTCCAGCATTTTGTACATTCCCTGTTTCCGAACGGGTGGCGGTAACTCCATTGAAAATAGTCGGTTGTGCAAATGCTGTACCTGATGCGGATGTTACTGGTACCACACCGTTATTAAAACCAACGAATACACCGAAACCAGTTCCTGTAGAGCCTTGCATGGTGTTGCTACTGCCTTCAGCCATCGTACCCACTAATAAGCCTAATGGGGCATTACCAAAAATCTTACCGTCATAGGCTGTTCTAACTTCTTCTGCTTTTGTGGTATCCCGCTCATCGGTAGGGGATACAGGGGTGCCACCATTATTAGCCGAGATAAAAATCACGGACAACCCATCGGCAGATGAATCTGGATTTAAACTATTTTGTGGATTAATCAAGGCAA
>NZ_JAQIBB010000076.1:0-19742 GCF_027920745.1 Gallibacterium faecale
ATTTATCGTAATAAAAAAGAGGGCTTTACCCTCTTTTTTTTTAATCTTCACGCTTAGATACTCTCTTTCTTCTCTTTTTCCTTTTCTAAGTGTTCTCTTTCCGCTATTTTTTTCAACAGATCCTCTATTAGATTTTTTCTTTGTTCTAATAGTTTGGCTAAGTCATTCCAAATACCCGTTGGAATTTTTCTGCCTCCTGATAACCAATATCTAACCCGCCTAGGATCAGACAACCCTAGATCATTTGATAAGTTTGTTTGCCACTGCTCACCATATAGCGCTTTACCGATCAATTTCAATGCATCTATGCCAAAATCTTTATCTTTGTATTCCATATTTTCCCCCTTAAAATTTATTCCTAATAACAGGAACAATATAAAGTAAATACAATATTCTTCAAAATAAAAATATATAAATCTGATTTTCCAAAATCGGTAAAAATTGGAGTTTCTACTCTTTTTGTAAAGCAAGAAATAGAAGGTTATATGGAGAATTTGGTAAAACAAAGATGGGTTAATTTATAGCAATCATTATTAAACATTTAACTCACAACAGCTAAAAAATGCAAAAATAGAAGATGTAGTAGATAAAAAAGTGGTTAATAATCTTTATAAATAATGATTAGCAACCACTTTGTCTACTACACTTTTATATATAAAAATATCTTTTACTAATTAATCTAAATACTCAGTTTATTTCTTCTGTGCTTGTACAGCTGCAACTGCCACCATATTGATAATACGGCGAACAGAAGATACTGGGGTAAGAATATGTGCTGATTTCTTCAAACCCATTAACATCGGTCCCACTGTAATCGCTGTTGTCGTTGCACGTAATAAGTTATAGCTAATACGAGCAGATTCCATACTTGGCATAATTAACAAGTTCGCAGCGCCTTTAATTGGGCTATCTGGCATAATGTTTTTACGCAAGTTTTCTGAAAGTGCAATATCACCATGCATTTCACCATCAACAATTAAATCTGGACGGCGTACCTTCACTAACTCAAGCACTTTACGCATTTTCACTGCATTTTCGCTATCAGATGAGCCATAATTTGAGTTAGACAATAATGCAACTTGAGGTTCAATCCCAAAAGATTGGACTTCTTCTGCTGCCATTAAAGTAATCTCTGCCAATTCTTCTGCTGTTGGGTTTTCATTTACAAAAGTATCTGAAATAAACACATTACCTGTTGGCAATACTAAGCTATTTACAGTCGCTAAAGTATGCACCCCATCTGCAACACCGATGACATCTCGTAATGTTTGAAGATGTTCACGATAGGAGCCAACCAAACCACAAATAATTGCATCAGCTTCACCGCGTTGTACCAAAATAGAAGCAATCGCTGTTCTATCAGTAATTAAGCGGTGTTTTGCAAGAGATGGTGTTACCCCTTTACGTTTCATAATTTCATAATAAGCCTGCCAACATTCTGTATAACGGCTATCTTGCTCATTATTCACAACATCAAAATCCTTGCCCGCTTCGATCTTAAGCCCTAAATTTTTGATTCGTTGTTCAATCACGCTTGGACGACCAATCAAAATCGGATAAGCAATACCTGAGCTACTGATTTCTTGTACTGCGTGCAAGACGCGTGGTTCTTCACCATCTGTCAAAATCACACGTTTTTTATCTAATTTTGCTTGTGCAAAGACTGGTTTCATAAATAAGTTAGTCTTATACACAAATTGTGTAAGTTGATCGATATAAGCATTGAAATCAGTAATTGGTTTTTGTGCAACGCCAGTATCCATTGCTGCTTTTGCTACGGCCGGAGCAATTTTCACAATTAAACGAGGATCAAATGGTTTTGGAATAATATATTCTGCACCAAACGATACTTCACTTTCGCCATAAGCAGAAGAAACCACATCACTTTGTTCTGCAAGAGCTAAATCAGCTATCGCACGAACTGCTGCCAATTTCATTTCTTCATTAATCGTTGTTGCATGAACATCTAACGCACCACGGAAAATGAATGGGAAACAAAGTACATTATTAACTTGGTTCGGGAAATCAGAACGCCCTGTACAAATAATTGCATCTGGACGAGCCGCTTTAGCTACTGGCGGTAAAATTTCTGGGACTGGGTTAGCTAATGCTAAAATTAATGGAGTATCTGCCATCGTTTTCACCATCTCTGGTGTTAATACGCCTGCTTTAGAACAACCTAAGAAAATATCTGCCCCCGGTAAAGCATCCGCTAAAGTACGTGCACCATTATCATCAATTGCATAAACTTGTTTGGTTTCATCAATATGATCGCCACGTCCTTTATACACAACGCCTTTAGAGTCACAGATAGTAATATTTTTACGTTCTATCCCTAATGCCACCATTAAATTTAAGCAGGCAATCGCTGAAGCTCCCGCCCCAGATGCCACTACTTTCACTTTCTTAATATCTTTATTTACAACACGTAATCCATTTAATACTGCTGCGGCACAGATAATAGCTGTACCGTGTTGGTCATCATGGAACACAGGAATTTTCATCCGTTCACGTAATTTTTTCTCAATATAGAAACACTCTGGTGCTTTAATATCTTCAAGGTTAATTCCACCAAAGGTTGGTTCTAATGAAGCGATAATATCGATTAATTTGTCAGGATCGGTCTCATTGATTTCAATATCAAACACATCAATTCCGGCGAATTTTTTGAACAATACGCCCTTTCCTTCCATAACAGGTTTACCGGCTAATGCACCAATATTTCCTAATCCTAATACGGCTGTACCATTTGAAATCACGGCAACTAAATTACCACGAGAGGTATATTTATAAGCATTCGCAGGATCTTTTTCGATCTCTAAACAAGGTTCTGCTACCCCTGGTGAATAAGCCAGTGCGAGATCTTGTTGAGTTGCAAGTGATTTAGTTGGTGTGACTTCGATTTTCCCAGGAATTGGAAATTGATGGAAATCCAAGGCTGCTTGGCGTAGTTTTTCGTCCATAATCTATCCTTAATCTATCATATAAAAAATGATTAATGTGCAAGAGGTTTACCGCTTTACTTATCGTGAAAGGAATAAGAGAAGTTGAGGGCAATCCACCGCTGTGTTCTAACAAGCTCTAATAAAAATCATCAAAGTCTATTTATATTCCATTAATTTACTTGCTGACATCCACTCATATTGTTTGAGCCAGAAAATGGATTTTATTGTTGGAGCAATGCTCCGTACCCTAAAAAATGAGAGAACTCATTAAAAATCCACCCTTTATTATAGTTTCGTTTTTCAGGAAAGCTGTGAGCTATGCCACATTTTGCAAATAATGTTAGAATAATTACTCCAATTTTTTCTGTGACTTAAACAATAATCCTAGTAATAAACATAAATGATGAAACAACGATTAGATAAATTTTTATCCGAATACACTGGACTTTCTCGTTCTCAAGCAACCAAAGCATTACGACAAAACTTAGTTAAAGTGAACAATATGCTCGTTAAAGATGGCGCTTTAAAAGTTTCAACTGATGATCTGATTGAATTTGATGGAGAAACATTAAATTGGATTGAAGGAAATCAATATTTTGTTTTGTATAAACCTGAGGGGTATATCTGTTCACACGATGATGGTGACTATCCAACGGTTTATCAATTTTTTGATTATCCACTCTCTAATCGCTTACATACTGCTGGTCGATTAGATGTTGATACAACTGGGTTAGTATTATTAACAGATGACGGTCAATGGTCACACCGAATTACATCACCCAAGCATCATTGTGAAAAAACTTATTTAGTAACATTAGCCGATCCGATCGAAGATTTTTATCTAGAACAATGTCAGCAAGGCATTCTGTTAAAAGGAGAAAAACAGCCAACTAAGCCAGCACAAATTGAAATAATCGATGATTACAATTTGAATTTAACCTTAATTGAGGGTAAATATCATCAGGTTAAGCGTATGTTTGCTGCCCTAGGAAATAAAGTGGTTGCGCTACATCGTTGGCGTGTTGGGCAAATTATCTTAGATGAACACCTCGCAGAAGGTGAATATCGTTCTTTAACTCACGAGGAAGTTCAATCATTTTTAGAATAACAATAACAAGAGGTTTAAATGGGAAATAAAAAAGTAAGAATTAACTTTATCTTTGTATTAATTTTAGGACTATTGTCCATGATGCCACCACTCGGCATCGATATGTACCTTCCAGCATTTTTAAATATCGCTAAAGATTTAAACGTACCATCTAGTCAAGTCCAATATACTTTAACCATGTTCACTCTCGGAATGGGGGTTGGACAATTAGTCTGGGGACCTATTGCTGATAGTGTTGGACGTAAACCAATCATTCTTTTCGGTTTAATGATTAGTACCATTGCTGCATTAGGGCTAACCCAAATTAATAATATCCATCATTTTATTTGGTTACGCTTATTACAAGGTTTCTTTGGTGCTGCACCTGTGGTGATACTAGGCGCATTATTGCGTGATTTATTTAGTAAAAATGACTTTTCTAAAATGATGTCTTTGGTCACATTAGTGATTATGGTTGCACCTTTATTAGCACCGATTCTTGGGGGCTATATTGTGCAATATTTCCATTGGCATACAATTTTTTATTTGTTAGTGGTCGTTGGGATCACTAGTGGTTTGTTATTCGCATGGCGAATTCCAGAAACTTTAGATAAAGAAAAACGCCAAGCTTTCTCTTTAAGAAATATCTTACATCAATTCTGGAGTGTATTAAGAATCAAAGAAGTAATCGGTTATTTAATTGTTTCTACATTCTCTTTTGCCGGTTTATTCGCTTTCCTCACTTCCGGTTCACTCGTATATATCGATATTTATGGGGTAAAAGTACAAAACTTCGGTTATTTCTTTATGATGAATATTGCTGTTATGGCTACATTTACTGTAATCAATGGCAAAATTGTCGGCAAAGTAGGCGCTGAGCGTATGCTGCAATTTGGCTTAGGTATGCAAGCTGCCGCAGGACTGTGGTTATTCATTGTAGCTGTTTGTGACCTTGGATTCTGGCCTATGGCACTTGGAATTTCTTGGTTTATTGGAATGAATTCTACTATTGGTGCTAATTCAGCCGCACTGATTTTAGAGAAATTCCCGCGGACGGCTGGTACCGCAAATTCAGTATTAGGTACTTTACGTTTTGGCGGAGGTGCAGTTGTGGGATCACTACTCGCTTTAGTGCCAGTAACTAGCGCTATTCCGATGTTAGCGACAATGATTGTCTGTGTATCTGTTGCTGTCTTCGGTTATTGGCTATTTACTTATAGTAATCTCAAATAAATATTATCTATCTAGCAATACAGGTGTTTCTGTATTGCTATTGTCCTATAACATCTACTCTAATCAGCTTTCTATACTAAATTTTCGCCAATTTGATGATCAATTATTCAAATTTGGAGGGAATTTTTCTATCCACACAACCTGTGGATAACTTTGTGGAATACTTTTATTAATTTTCTGTGAGTCCTTGTAGAATAAGGAATTATATTAGTCACAATTAAAATTGTCTGCAAAATAACATTTATTTAAAAATCAATAAGTTATATAAAATCCAGTAAAGATTATATTTTTCTATAAAAAAATAAATAAAAAAAAACTTGACAAAAATAAGTCTGTGCAAAACTTACTATTTTTCAAGCTTTTTATATTTTTTCTTTTTCTTAACAATTAAAAATAATGGAGCATTTTTTGCTCCATTTTTGTTTACTTAAACAACAACTGACTAATAAAATTAATTAAAAAACCACCTATCGATAGCCAGAAGAAAACAATTAAACCAAGAATAAGTGGTTTTGCTCCTGCTTTTTTAATTGCATCAATATGTGTTGTTAATCCTAATGCAGACATCGCCATCATTAATAAAATCGTATCCAACTCGACCAGCCAATGGGTAATGATTTCAGGCACAATCGGGAAAGAATTAATCACAGCAACAATAATGAACCAAACAGCAAACCATGGAATATTAATTTTTCTGGTTTGTGTATCTGATGATGATTCTCGACTTAAAAAATAAGAAAGACCTAATAAAAACGGGGCTAACATCATAACACGAATCATTTTAGTAATCACAGCACTATCTGCTATTTGGTTATTAATATTCTGTCCTGCTGCATAAACTTGAGCAACTTCGTGCACTGTTGATCCAATATAAATTCCAAACTGATACTCACTAATAAATTGATTAAGCCAAGTATGGAATATAGGATAAGTAAACATCGCTATTGTGCCAAAAATTACCACCGTGGCTATTGCAACTGAAACTTTATGCGATTGAGCTTTTACCACAGGTTCAGCTGCCATCACTGCAGCCGCCCCGCAAATACTCGCCCCAGTTGCACATAATAACGTTGTTTCTCTATCAATTTTTAACCATTTCATTCCTAACCAACAGGCAATCAAAAATGTTGATAGCAACATTACAGCATCTGTAGCAATCGCATTAATCCCAACCGAATCAATTTGTTGAAAAGTAATCCGAAAACCATACAGAATAATGCCTGTACGCAATAAAATTCCTTTGGAGAAATTTACCCCTGTTTGGGAAATCTCTGCTATCTTTGGATAAACCGTGTTGCCAACCAACATACCAATTAAGATCGCAAAAGTTAATGCACTAATCCTTAATGATTTCCCAATCCCCAAATAAGTTAAAGTAAATGCAATAGCCGTTACTACACCAGCAAGTAAAACACCTGGTAACAAAGATTTTATTGTCATTTTTCATTTCTCTAATAAATTAATGTTATAAGAAATTATAAATCGTTATATACAGGAATTCTATTGTGGCGAACCGCAATGTTATCTGGCAAGAAATTCAGCTTATGCTGGAACTATGCTAAAATTCACGACCAGCATTTAGATCTCAATAACCTTGTTATGAAAAAAAATAGTAAACCTTTTATTCTTCATTCTGATTTCAAACCTTCTGGTGATCAGCCTGCTGCCATTGCTAAATTAGTAGAAAATTTAAATGATGGCTTAGCCCATCAAACCTTACTTGGTGTAACTGGTTCAGGTAAAACATTTACTATTGCTAATGTCATTGCACAGTTAAATCGTCCTGCCATGATTTTTGCACCCAATAAAACGCTCGCAGCGCAACTCTATGCTGAAATGAAAGCATTTTTCCCAGAAAATGCGGTGGAATATTTCGTGTCTTACTATGATTACTATCAACCTGAGGCCTATGTCCCCGCCAGTGATACTTTTATAGAGAAAGATGCTTCGATTAATGATCAGATTGAACAGATGCGGTTGTCGGCGACTAAATCTTTTTTGGAACGCCGCGATACTATTGTGGTGACCTCCGTTTCTGCTATCTATGGTTTGGGCGATCCTGATTCTTATTTAAAAATGATGCTACATCTGCAAACCGGGGCATTAATCGATCAGCGTCAAATTTTGTCACATCTTGCTGCATTGCAATACACCCGCAATGATCAAGCGTTTCAACGCGGTACTTTCCGTGTTCATGGTGATGTTATTGATATCTTCCCCGCTGAATCTGATGATGTTGCATTACGCGTTGAGCTATTTGATGAAGAAATTGAACGCTTAAGTCTATTTGATCCATTAACAAATCGTTCTTTAGGTGTCGTTCCTCGTTATACCGTTTATCCAAAGACACACTATGTCACACCAAGAGAACGCATCTTAGAAGCTATTGAATTAATTAAACAAGAGTTAGTTCAGCGGCGAGAATACTTTATTAAAGAACATAAATTAGTTGAAGAACAACGGATTACCCAACGTACTCAATTTGATATCGAAATGATGAATGAATTGGGCTATTGCTCTGGCATTGAAAACTACTCTCGCTATTTGTCGGGGCGAAAAGAAGGGGAACCACCACCAACTCTATTTGATTATATTCCGAGTGATGGTTTATTAATTATTGATGAATCACACGTTACTGTTCCACAAATTGGTGGGATGTATCGTGGCGACCGTTCTCGCAAAGAAACCTTAGTAGAATACGGTTTTCGCCTCCCCTCTGCTTTAGATAATCGTCCACTTCGTTTTGAAGAGTTTGAACGCTTAGCACCACAGACAATTTATGTTTCTGCTACGCCAGGCCCTTATGAATTAGAAAAATCAGGCGATGAAATTATCGATCAAGTCGTTCGTCCAACTGGATTATTAGATCCTGAAATTGAAGTTCGCCCAGTTTCTACACAAGTTGATGATTTATTATCCGAAATCCGTCTGCGGGTGGATAAAAATGAACGTGTACTCGTTACCACATTAACGAAAAAAATGGCTGAAGATCTTACCGATTACTTAGCTGAACATGGTGTATTAGTTCGTTATTTACATTCAGACATTGATACTGTTGAACGGGTAGAAATTATTCGAGATTTACGTGCAGGTGAATTTGATGTTTTAGTTGGTATTAACTTGTTACGTGAAGGATTAGATATGCCAGAAGTATCGCTCGTTGCTATTCTTGATGCGGATAAAGAAGGCTTCTTGCGTTCAGAGCGTTCATTAATTCAAACTATTGGTCGCGCGGCACGTAACTTACACGGTAAAGCCATTCTTTACGCTGATCATATTACCCCATCAATGCAACGTGCGATTGATGAAACCGAACGCCGCCGTCAAAAACAACAAGCTTATAATGAAGCACACGGCATTGTGCCAAAAGCGCTCAATAAGAAGATTGGCGAAATCTTAGATATTGGTCAAAGCTCTAATCCTAAAGGGAAAAAACAACGGATTGCCAAAGCCTCAGAACCAACCGCTACTTATCTCCCTGTGGATAATGCGAAAGAGTTACAAAAAGAAATTAAGCGCCTTGAACAGCAAATGTATAAATTTGCCCAAGATCTGGAATTTGAAAAAGCGGCACAAACTCGAGATCAATTACATGCGTTACGAGAACGTTTTATGCAATTACAAGGAGATTAATCGTTATAATCTCTAATATTAGGCAGAAAATTTTCTGCCTATTTTTTCACCAAACAAATGTATAGAATAAATATTCTTTTATCTTAAGTGAGCAAGATAAACAGATACTCTTTTTCAAATCATTTCAAGCCTTTTATCTTTTAGGATTTCAATATTTCTACCTAGATCACAAAATGAAATAAATTTTTTATTTAAATAAAAAGATGAATTGAAATTTTCATTTTGCAATAGTATGTTACACCTCAATCACAATCCTACAATACCACCATACCTAATAAACCATTTAGATATGATTGTTGAACAGTAGATATCCGTACACCTTGGTGAAAAAAAGGAGATAAACATGGACAAAGTAAGAATCGGTTTAGTTGGTACTGGCTATATTGGCCGTTGCCACGCTATTGCTTATGCACAATTACCAACCGTCTTTAACTTACAAGGTAAAGTAGAGTTGGAATACCTTGCTGAAGTGACACCTGAATTAGCTGCACAACGTGCAAAAGAATTCGGTTTCCGCCGTTCAACTGCAAATTGGCAGGAATTAGTTGCCGATCCAAATGTTGATGTCGTTGATATTTGTACACCAAATTTCTTACACAAAGAGATTGCCCTTGCCGCAATCCAACACGGCAAAACTGTCTATTCTGAAAAACCACTTGCATTAACAGCCGCAGAAGCGAAACAGATGTATCTTGCAGCTAAGCAAGCTGGAGTGAAAACACTTGTTGGTTTTAACTATGCTAAAAATCCAACTAGCCAATTAGCTCGTGAAATTATTGCTAGTGGTGAAATTGGTGATGTCATTCATTTCTATGGTACTCATAATGAAGATTATCTCGCTAATCCAAATACACCAATTGATTGGCATTGTTATCGTCATTTAGCAGGATTAGGTACGCTTGGCGATCTAGCTGCCCATATTGTACATATGGCGGAATATTTACTTGGTTCAGAAATCCACGAAGTTTGTGGTGATATGCAAACTGTGATTAAACAGCGTCCAGATCCAAAAGACCCTAATAAACTTTGTGAGGTTGAAAATGAAGATCAAGCCAGTGCATTAGTTCGCTTTGCTAATGGTGCGATGGGAACGATTGAATCTTCTCGAATCGCTTCAGGTAGAAAAATGGGACTCACTTATGTGGTAACTGGAACGAAAGGTACACTGAGTTTCACTCAAGAAAGAATGGCAGAATTACAGCTTTACCTTCATGCTGATGCCTCTAATCGTCAAGGTTTTAAAACTATTTTAACTGGTCCAGAACATCCTGATTATCGCCCATTCTGCATTAGTGCTGGTCATGGTATCGGTTTTAATGATCAAAAAGCAGTCGAAGTAAGAGATCTTGTGGAAGGACTTCTTTATAACAAACCAATTACCCCTGATTTCTATGTTGGTTATCACGTTTCTCAAGTATTAGAAGCGATTGCCCAATCAGCACAAACGAAATCATGGGTAACGGTAACAGAAATTTAATTATTTATATTTTGTATTGTCATAGCATTTTGCTATGAATGAAATGTAGGGAGAAAATGATGTTTGCTTTTATTTCATTTATCGCATTTACCGCTTTTGTTGCAGGTTATGCCTATTATAAAACACGAAATGCTCACTTAACGGAATCCGCTGAAGGCTATTTCCTTGGTGGCCGTTCATTGACTGGGATTTATATCGGTTCATCCATGCTATTAATGAATCTATCAACTGAACATTTAGTTGGTTTAAATGGCTTATCATTCCGCACAGGATTTATCGTTATGGCATGGGAAGTTATGGCGGCAATGACCATTGTTTTATTTGCAATTTTCTTCCTACCTCGTTATTTGAAACTCGGTATCTCCAGTATTCCTGAATATTTAGAAAATCGTTTTGACAAACAAACGCTCACAATTACTTCTATTTTATTCTTAGGTTTATATGTTATTTCATTGCTACCAATCGTTCTTTACACTGGTGCAATTGCCTTAGAAAACTTATTCCAAGTATCTAATGTATTCCATCTTGATCGCTCAACTGCCTTACTAATTATGGTATGGGGCGTAGGTGCTATCGGTGCGATTTATGCAGTTTTTGGTGGAATCAAAGCAATCGCTATTGCGGATACATTAAACGGTGTAGGCTTAATTGTAGGTGGTTTAACTGTTACCCTATTTGCTCTAGGTTATGTTGGTGATGGCAATGTTTGGTCTGGTTTAGTTGAAGTCTTTGAATCTCATCCAGAAAAATTCAATTCTATTGGCGCAGAAGATTCACTAGTGCCGTTCTCAACACTATTCACTGGATTAATTGTTTCTAATATGTTCTTCTGGTGTACCAACCAATCTATCGTACAAAAAGCGTTAGGTGCGAAAAACCTTGCTGAAGGACAAAAAGGGGTTTTCCTTTGTGCATTCTTTAAATTATTAATCCCAAGTATCATTATTTTACCGGGTATCATTGCGTATCATATCTTTAATGGACAAATGGATAATCCAGATAACGCTTACCCACGTTTAGTCCAACTCGTATTACCTGATTTATTAGTAGGCTTCTTTGCCGCAGTAGTCGTAGGAGCTGTATTCTCAACCTTTAGTGGTGCCCTCAATTCATCAGTTACCTTATTCACAGTTAATATTTACAAAAAATCGTTAAATCCAAAAGCATCTGAAACACAAGTCGTTAGAGTAGGAAAAATTCTTGGTTTAACCTTAGCTATTATTGCGATGGTTGCGGCACCATTAGTTGCAAACAGCAGTGATGGTTTATTCTATCTTATTCAACAATTACAAGGGATGTTTAATGCACCAATTCTTAGTGTGGTATTAGTTGGCTTATTAACCAAACGTGTACCTGCTATTGCTGCAAAACTAGGCTTACTCTTCGGTATGAGTGCATATATTATCTTTAACTTTATTATCAAAGTTGATATTCACTTCTTCCATTTAATTGGCTTACTCTTTGTAGCAAACATTATCTTTATGTTGACTGTTGGTTACTTCTACCCTCGTCAAACAGACTATCAAGAAGTCTATACTGAACAAGTTGATATTCAACCTTGGTCACTTACAAAACCGGTTGCAGTATTAATTACCCTAGCGTCTATCTCAATGTACACATTCTTAGCACAAAATGTTGCTGGCTGGGTAATGCCAACCTACTATGTTGTGGCGGTTGCTGCGATTGGGTATGTATTATGGTCAATTATGCAAGCGTTACGTTATACTAAAGCTTCTGGTGCTGTATAATTGCAATTCATTGATTAGTAAAGAAATAAACCGCTAGCCTTAGCGGTTTATTTTATCTAAAGGGTTATTCCTATGACAGAATCATCACTTTTGCCAAATATTGTTAATTTTTTATCTAATATCCACCCTTTTGACTTGCTTCCCGCTGATGATCAAAAAGCCCTCGCTGGTGCTGTTGATATTTTATATTTAATGAAAGATCAAACTTTGGCTCAAGAACAACTTGTGGGTAAAGGGTTATTTATCATTCGTTCTGGCGCAGTTGAGCAGCGTTTACCTTCTGGTGAATTAAGGGCAAGGTTAAGTGATGAAGATCTATTTGGTTTTAGTCAATTAGATCAAGAAGGTATCGGTGATTATCATGTCACTGCTATAGAAAATACTCTTTTATACCGAATTCCAAAAACTAAGTTATATCAATTAATTGAGCATAATCCTGCTATCCGTAACCATTTTGCCGCACAAGAAGGGGTTCGCTTAGCACAATCATCTACCAAATCCTTTGCGGAAGAAGCGCTTTATTTAAAAACGGTTGAAAGTGTTATGAATCGACAAATGGCGATTGTTTCGCCAGATTGTTCCATTCAAGATACCGCAAAAATTATGGTTAAAATGCACCGTTCTAGTGCCTTAATTATGCAAGAACAACAATTACTTGGCATTATTACTGACCGAGATATTACTAAGCGAGTAGTTGCTGAAGGCGTTGAAATCACCCAACCAATTCATCTCGTTATGACAAAACAGCCAAAAGTCATTGAGAAAAATGCGTTGTTAATTGAAGCAGTTGAGATGATGATGCAGCATAATGTACGAAGCCTACCTGTTATTGATGGTAACCAAATCATTGGTGTTTTAACTGCTACCAGTTTAGTGGAAAGAAGCAAAGTACAAGCTGTTTACCTGATTAGTCGGATTTATCGCCAAGAATCCTTAGAAGAATTGATTGCTTTAGTACCACAAAAACAAGCAGTTTTTCTCACTTTGCAAAAAGCAGGCACCCATGCTCAAGTTATCCAGCATATGCTTAGCTTAATTGCAGATGCTTTCACTAAACGTCTATTACAACTTGCAGAACGTGAGTTTGGTCCACCGCCGATGCAATACGCTTGGTTTGTTATTGGTTCTCACGCTCGACAAGAGATGCACTTTAATTCTGATCAAGATAGCGGATTAATTCTAGAACGCTCACCAACACCTTTAGAACAGGATTATTTTCAACGTCTAAGCCAATTTGTTTGTCATGGATTAGCACAATGTGGATACCCATTGTGTGAAGGAGAAATGATGGCTAATCAAGCAAAATGGTCTGTTGAGTTAGCAAAATGGAAAGAATACTACCGTCAATGGATTTATAACCCTGATCCTCAAGCACTCTTAGACGTTAGTGTTTATTTAGATATTCGTTTTCTATTTGGTGAAGAATCTCTCGTCCAACGTTTACAAGAAACAATTCTATTGCATATCAAAGGCAATCAACGCTTTCTTGCATTCTTAATTGCTAATTCATTAAGAGTTAATCCGCCATTAGGGCTATTTAGACAATTTGTTTTAGCCAAAAATGGGGCTAACCAGAAAGTGTTTAATATTAAAAAGCAAGCAATTAATCTTATCGTGGAATTAGCCAGAGTCTATGCTTTAGCGTCTAATAGCTTAACTACCAACACGATGGAACGGCTAAAAATCGCCAGTCAAGCACAAGTGATTAGCGAAACAAGTCAGCAGGAACTCTACGAAACTTTATCTTTTATTAGCCAAGTACGCTTATCACATCAACAACAAGCATTATTACAACACCAACCGTTAAGTAATGAGATTGAGCCGACTTCGCTCACTCCTTTTGAACGTAATCATTTAAAAGATGCGTTTCGTATTATTGCCCGTTATCAGGAAGCAGCACAACTACGTTTTAATGCAAAAGGTTTACTACGATGATTTGGCATTTTTGGCAAGATAGCCTACAAAAACTAGAAAAACAAAGACAACAAGCACTAGGTTCCTCTAATTTACCCAAATTAGCGTTATCTCTTTATCAATGTCCGATCCCTAATGGCGACATTCCGTTATCCCAGCTCTCTTTAGTTGCTCTAGATTTTGAAACATCTGGACTAGATATCGCCCAAGATAGAATTCTCTCGGTGGGGACGGTCGAAATAAATCAACAGGTTCTCTCTTTATCTACCTCACAGCATTATTATTTATCTTCTGCTGGTGATGCGATAAAACCTGAAACGGCTATTATCAATCATGTTCGCCCCGAAGTATTAACTTTAGGGCTAAGTGAAGAAGAGTGTTTACAGCGTCTTATTCCTTATTTGGCAGGGAAAGTTGTCATCGCACATTGCGCTTCTATTGAAAAAAATTTCTTAAAGAAAGCACTTCAATTACCTGCTAATTTGCCATTACCTTTAGTCTTCTTAGATACGCTTTGCTTGGCTCGCTCACTATCTGAATATTGGGGACAAGCTAATCCTGATCTACGATTAGCCCAAATTCGCCAACAGAAAGGATTACCCGCCTATCTGGCACATAATGCCATTGCTGATGCGATTGCAACAGGAGAACTCTTCCTTGCGTTGGTTGCTGAAATCTTTCCTAATCAAGAAGTCACTTTAAAACAGGTCGTGAAACAATGTTCTGCTACAAGATAACAAAATTTTCCAAAAGAGAGAAAAAATGAAAATTTAATTTTCTAGAAAAGATTGCGGTTCATTGTTAAAAAATTTTTATGTAACCAATTTTTCACTATCTTGTTCTTATTTTTATCCTATTCCCCTCTCAATAGCCCAACTATAAAAAACACTCTAAATAAACATAACCAATTAAAAAACAAAATAAAAAATAGAAAAGATTAAAATAGATAAACTAAATTAAATATCCCACTTCAAAAATTTTTTCATAAAAAATGAGAGATATTTCACAATTCATTAACTTCATCATTGTCATAAAAATGGCTTAATGTTATACATAGCACCAGATAATTTATTTCAAATTATCAGAATTTGGAATTTATATTCTTTCATTGACGTCTTTGTAGAATATAGTTGTATTTCCATCGTGATTAATTCAACTGAAAAAGGCTAATCTTATGATGAAAAAAACATTATTAACTCTTCTATGTAGTGGTGTGCTACTTACTTCCCAAGCGGTAACGGCAAAAACTTATGTTATCGGGGCGCCAATGAACTCTTTTGCCGATAAATGGCAAACTTACCTCCAAGATGCGATTCGTGATTTTGATGCTAAACATGATGATGTTGAATTTAAACTTGCTGATGCAAATGCTGACTCAGCAAAACAATTAAGTGATGTCGAAACCTTTATTGACCAAAAAGTAGATGCTTTATTGGTTGTTCCTAATGATCCTAATATTGTTAAAGCTATAGGCCGCAAAGCGAAAAATGCAGGCATTCCATTAATCATTGTAAACCGTCGTCCAAATGAAGATGATCTGAATAAATATGTAACCAGCTTTGTAGGTTCAGACGAAATTGAAGGTGGTCGTATCCAAGGTAATTTTATCGTTAATACTCTTGGCGATAAAAAAGGTGAAGCACTTATCTTATTAGGTCCTTTGGGGCAAGATGCGGTAACAAAACGTACTGAAGGAAATAAAGACGTATTTAAAGATCACAAAAACATTACTATCGTTGCTGAACAAGAAGGTAAATGGGAACGTGATAGAGGCTTAGCGATTGCAGAAAATGTTTTATCTGGTCAAAAATCTATCAACGTTGTTGTAAGTAATAACGATGAAATGGCAATTGGTGCCGTACTCGCTTCACGTAAACTTGGTATCAAAGATGAAGATATTCTAATTGTTGGCTTAGATGCTACACCAGATGCATTAGAATATTTAGGTAAAGGTTTAGATGCTACTGTATTCCAATCAGCTCAAGGACAAGGTTTCACTGGTGCTGAAACTGCTTACCGTGCAGCGAAAGGCGAAAAAGTAGAAAAAATTAAATGGGTTCCATTTGAATTGGTAACGCCAGATAAGAAAGAAGAATATAAAGCAAGATATAAATAATTATCTAATACTAAAGGACGGTACTTCCGTCCTTTTCTCAAAACTCACTATCCTCATTACTAAAGGAATGACTTATGATTAAAAAGATCTTTATATTCATTATAGGCTGTTTAGTCATACCAACTTTATCTGCAAAAACAATAAACATAGGCATCACTATGTACAGTTTATCTGATAAATATCCTACTTATGTTCAAGATGCTATGAAAAAATTTGCTGAGGAACACTCAGAGCTAAAATTACGTTTTGCAGATGCAAATGGCGACCCAACAAAAATGCTTAATGATGTAGAAAATTTTATTGATTCTAATGTAGATGCCATTGTTGCAATGCCAACTGATCCAAAAATTGTAAAAGCAATCGGATTAAAAGCCCAAAAAGCCAAAATACCTTTTATTGTTGTTACTGTAAAACCTAACGAAGAAGACATGAAATATCTTACAAGTTATGTTGGTTCAGAAGAAATTGTAAGCGGTGAAATGCAAGGTAAATTTGTTGTTGATGCATTAAATGGTAAAGCTGCAAATACCATTATACTGCTTGGTCCACTAGGTTTAGATGCCCAAATTAAACGTACGGAAGGTAATAAAAATATTTTAAGTAAACATCCTGAAATAAAAGTTGTCGCTGAGCAAGAAGCTAAATGGGATCGTGCTAAAGCTATAGAAGTTTCAGAAAATTTATTACTAGCCAATAAGAATGTTAATGTCATTCTTGCAAATAATGATGAAATGGCAATCGGTGCTTTATTAGCTGCAAAAAAACTAGGTTTCAAAGATCAAGATCTCCTTATAGTTGGTATTGATGCTACACCTGATGCCTTAGAATATTTAGGTAATGGACTAGACGCAACTATCTACCAATCAGCCTCAGGTCAAGGAAGAACTAGTATTGAAATGGCTTATAAATCAGTAATAGGAGAACAAGTACCTTTATACAATTGGATTCCTTTTGAATTAGTTACCCCTAATAACAAAGAACAATATCTCAATAAATATAAAGAATAATTATTCCTCATATTAAGGAGTTCTAAATGGATTCATTAACCCATACCCCTTATATCTTAGAAATGCGTAATGTTTCAAAAACATTCCCCGGGGTAAAAGCACTAGATGGTATTAACTTAAAAGTTAAAAAAGGCAGCGTTCATGCATTAATGGGAGAAAACGGTGCCGGCAAATCAACTTTAATGAAAATTCTTTACGGTATTTATACACCTGATGATGGTGGCGAACTTATTTTAAATGGTAAACCATTTAGTCCATCTCGCCCAATTGATGCGATCCGTAAAGGTTTAACTATGGTACCTCAAGAAATTTCACCTGCTGCTAATCTCACTATTGCCGATAACTTCTATCTTGGTCGAGAACTTACCAAAGGAAAATTTTTCTTAAATCAGAAAGAAATGGATGAAAAAGCAGCAAAAATCTTGGAGGGTCTTGGTATCCCAATGGATGTGACCGTCAAAATGTCAGAAGTGTCTGTGGCAAAAGCACAGTTAGTTGCGATTGCGACTGCTGTATCAAATAATGCCAAAGTTATCATTATGGACGAGCCAACCACTGCATTGACTGAAACTGAAGTTGAACAGTTATACAAAATTATTGAAACCGTTAAAAGCCATGGTATTGCCATCATCTTTATTTCACATAAGTTAGATGAAGTCTTTAAAGTCTCTGATGAAATTACCGTGATTCGTGATGGTCAATACATTGGTACTAAACCCGCCTCTGAGGTGACAAAAGAAGAACTCATTTCTATGATGGTTGGGCGTGATATGTCTGAAATGTTCCAACGTGAACGCATTACAATTTCTGATGAAATTATCTTAGAAGTGAAGAATTTAACCAAAGCAGGTAAATATAAAGATGTTAGTTTCCAAGTACGTAAAGGTGAGATCTTTGGTATTGCAGGATTAGTTGGCGCTGGTCGTTCAGAAATTGTTGAAGGACTTTTTGGTTATAAACCAGCTGATAGCGGAGAAATTTATATTCACGGGCAAAAAGCTGAAATTAAAACGCCACTTGATGCAATGAAATATAAAATTGGTTTCGTTACAGAAGATCGAAAACTCACCGGATTATTTCTTAACTTAGGTATTACAGACAATATGATTATGCCTAAGATGTCCCCTTATCTCGAAAATTTCCTAATTTCTGTTACTAAAGCACAAAAAACAGCACTTCAACAAAAAGAGAAATTAAAAATTAAAGCACCTAATGTTGAAGTTATCACCAATAACCTTTCTGGCGGTAATCAACAAAAGGTTCTCTTAGCTCGGTGGTTGTTACTTGAACCAGATATTTTAATTCTTGATGAACCAACAAAAGGTATTGATGTTGGCGCAAAAGCTGAGCTTTATAAATTGATGGTTGAGTTAGCTAAACAAGGCAAAACAATCATTATGATTACATCTGATATGTTGGAATTACTTTCTATGAGTGATCGAGTCATGGTAATGCATGAAGGGCATCAAGTAGGAATTATTCCCCAACAAGAATTAACCCAAGAACGAGTGCTCGAATTAGCCTCTGGTTTAACACATAACTAAAATTTAATTACGTATGAGGAATTTATTATGTCGAACGATGCCGTAAAAAAAATGCTAAATGCCTATGGAATGGTGTTTATTTTAATTGCCCTCTTTTTAGTTTTATCTGTATCCATTGATGGCTTTTTCTCTGCACGCACTGTTTGGAGTATTATTGAGCAAGTATCTATGTTCGGTATTATTGCTATCGGAGTAACTTTTGCCATTGTCACCACTGGTATTGATTTATCATCTGGCTCTATGGTAGCTTTCACATCTGTTGTCGCTGCTTCTATTGTTACAGGTGGCGATAGTGTAAGTGCTGCTTTTCTCGCCTTTGCCTTATCTATTGCTTTAGGCGCATTGCTAGGTGCTATTAACGGTGGTTTAACAGCGATAGGTTCAATCCCACCATTTATTGCAACATTAGGTATGATGATTATCGCTCGTGGTGCAGCACAGCTCTACTCTGATGGTCGTCCTATTGATGCTTCTTCTGAAGCCTTTACTTGGATTTCTGATGTAAGTGTTTTTGGATTACCAGGCTTAGTCATTCTTTATATTGTTGTTGTCGTGGCTGCCCATATTCTGCTTAGTCGTTCAACGTTTGGTCGCCATGTCTATGCAGTGGGTGGTAACCTTAATGCAGCTAAAATTTGTGGAATTAATACAACTAAAACTTTAATTTGGGTTTATGTTCTTGCTGGTGCTTTATCAGGTTTAGCAGGAGCAATGTTAGCTGCTCGTACATATGCAGGTAACCCATCTTATGGTTTATCTTGGGAGTTAGATGCGATTGCCGCCGCCGTTATTGGTGGAGTGTCATTAAGTGGTGGTATTGGTACCATTCCAATGTGTGTAATTGGTGCGTTAATTATTGGTACTACTAATAAAGGCTTAAATATGCTTGGCGTTGACCCTTACTGGCAACAAATTGTAAAAGGTTTAATTATTGTTGTTGCAGTATTAATCGACACATTAAAACGCCGCAAAAAAGGAAGTTAATTAATTCCAGTTATACCTTAATTTAGATAAAAAATAGCGGTTATTTTGATTTAA
>NZ_JAQIBB010000077.1:0-18950 GCF_027920745.1 Gallibacterium faecale
CTGACACAGAGGCTTTTTCAGGTTATAATTTATTCTTCGTCTTTTAATGGTACAACTAACATATCAACGTCAATATTATTCATGACTTGACGAGTTGAAGACATTAATTTACTCCAAAAGTCTTGGTGATGACCGACAACAAGAATATCGACATCATATTTATCTACGGCGTCTGCTAATACTGTACCAAGATCGCCATTGCCGCAAAGGGTTTCTGTTACTGGATAGCCAGCTTGTTTTGCGAGTTCAACGAGCGCATCATGAGTTTCATCTGAAATACGATCTTGCATAGAAGACATATTTACATCGATTAACCCAGTATAGAGGTCGGAGAAATTAACATCGACATGAATAATGGATAGTTTAGCGCTATTGTTTTTAGCAACTTGAACTGCTTTTGCTAATAAGACATTACTTTCTTCTGAAAGGTCTACTGCGACAAGAACATGCTTATACATAATGATTCCTCCATTTATAATCAGCTAATCGAATAAGCTTGGTATTATACTAACACTAAATAGCAGTAAAAAATTTGCGGTCGATCACGCTATGCAAAACAAATCCAAATTAATTCTAAAATGGAGTAAACAATGGGAATGAAATTAGAAAAATTTGCAGAGGTTATCGCTCAATTACGCGATCCTCAAACCGGTTGCCCTTGGGATTTAGAACAAAACTACCAAACTATGCCACCACATATCTTAGAAGAAGCTTATGAAGTGGTTGAAGCAATTAACCAAGATGATCGCCAAGAACTAAAAGAAGAACTCGGCGATTTACTGATGCAAGTTGTCTTTCTAAGTCAATTAGCAACTGAAGAAGGTGCTTTTACATTAGATGATGTCATTCAAGGCATTACCGATAAAATTATTCGTCGCCATCCACACGTATTTGGCGAAGTTCATGCTAATACCAGTGAAGAAGTATTAAAGAATTGGGAAAATATTAAACAACAAGAACGCCATGATAAACAACAATTCTCAATTCTTGATAATGTGCCTTCTGCATTACCTTCTTTATTACGCGCTGCAAAATTGCAAAAACGTTGTGCCAAAGTCGGCTTTGATTGGTCAGAAACAGAATTAACGCTACAAAAAGTTGAAGAAGAATTACAAGAAGTTCGCGAGGAACTACAAAAAACACAACAAAATCAATCTGCGATTGAAGAAGAAATTGGCGATCTGCTTTTTGCCACAGTGAATGTTGCTCGACATTTACACGTTAATCCAGAAGAAGCTTTACGCAAAGCGAATCTAAAATTTGAACGCCGCTTCCGTCAGGTGGAGCAAACAATTGTCCTCTCGGGGCGTGATTTAGAAGAAGTTACGCTCACAGAAATGGACTTACTTTGGGATCAAGTTAAACAACAAGAAAAACAAAAACAAGGAGAATAACAATTATCTATGTTTAACCGTATTTATTCATGGTTTGAGAATCGTATTAATCCTTATCCAGATGAAATGCCAAACATACCACGTCATGGTTTGATCAAATTTATTTGGTCTTGTATGGACGGTATGCGAGGTTGGATCTTACTACTTACCATTATGGTAGTTGGAATTGGGGTAATGGAAGCCGTGTTATTCCAATTTATGGGAATATTGGTGGATTGGTTATCACAATATTCGCCACAACAATTATGGCAAGAAAAAAATCTGCAACTTCTTGCCATGGCTGGCGTATTACTATTTAGTATTCTCTGGTCATTTATTGCTGCCAATGTCCATTTACAGACTTTGCAAGGTGTTTTCCCAATGCGTTTACGCTGGAACTTTCACCGTCTAATGTTAGGACAAAGCTTAAGTTTCTACCAAGATGAATTTGCTGGACGTGTTTCTGCAAAAGTGATGCAAACTGCACTCGCTGTGCGCGATACCGTACTCGCTATTGCTGATGTAATGACTTATGTTACCGTCTATTTTATTACATCTGGTGCAGTATTAATGACCTTAGATGGCTGGTTTGTCATTCCATTTCTCATTTGGTTAGCAGTATTTGCGATCATTCTAAAAATCTTTATCCCAAAATTAGCTTATACCGCTGAACATCAAGCCGATGCACGTTCTCTGATGACAGGACGAGTAACTGATGCCTATGCTAACATTACTACGGTAAAACTGTTCTCACATGGTTTGCGTGAAGCCAGTTATGCCAAACGTTCAATGCAAGAATTTATGGTAACAGTTCACGCACAAATGCGGTTAGCTACATCATTAGAAACCCTCACTTATTTTACTAATATTCTTTTAACATTAAGCACCGCATTATTGGGGTTATGGTTATGGAGTCATGGTAAAGCAGGTGTAGGCGCGATTGCTACCGCTATTGCGATGGCATTACGTGTCAATAATCTCTCTCGCTGGATTATGTGGGAAGCCGCTCGCTTATTTGAAAATATTGGTACAGTGAATGATGGTATGCATACCTTATCAAAACCACATACAATCGTTGATAAAACTAACGCCAGCAATCTCACCGTTACCCAAGGTGAAATCAAATTCGATCAAGTTAGTTTTGCCTATGAAGCAGATAAACCACTTCTTACTAATTTCAATTTAACGATTAAACCAGGTGAGAAAGTGGGTTTAATTGGGCGTTCAGGTGCAGGTAAATCTACCATCGTTAATTTACTACTCCGCTTTTATGAAGCTAATCAAGGTAATATTACGATTGATGGACAAAATATTTGTGATGTTCGCCAAGAAAGTTTACGCAGCCAAATTGGCTTAGTCACCCAAGATACTTCTTTATTACATCGTTCTGTTCGTGACAATATTATCTATGGTCGTCCAGACGCAACTGAAGCTGAAATGATCTCTGCTGCTGAGCGTGCTGAAGCGGCAGGCTTTATTCCAACATTAAGTGATGCTCAAGGTCGTCATGGTTATGATGCACACGTTGGTGAACGTGGGGTAAAACTTTCTGGTGGTCAGCGTCAGCGTATTGCGATTGCTCGAGTTATGCTCAAGGATGCGCCAATCTTATTATTAGATGAAGCAACTAGTGCATTAGATTCTGAAGTGGAAGCAGCAATCCAAGAAAGCCTCGATAAGATGATGGAAAACAAAACTGTGATTGCGATTGCTCATCGCTTATCGACTATTGCCGCAATGGATCGCTTGATTGTGTTAGATCAAGGACAAATTGTTGAACAAGGAACACATACAGAATTGCTCGAGAAAAATGGACTGTATGCCAAATTATGGAAACACCAAAGTGGTGGTTTCTTAAGTGAAAACTAGCTAAAAAAACAGCACCTTAATAAAATTTTAAGGTGCTGTTATCCTTTCTAATCCTCAATCCTACTTCTTGCACTGAGCAATAATATCAAGATTTTTCTGATAGACTGATGTACTTGGATTCATATCCATTAAACCAAATAACGTACTGTATAAATTATCTTGAGAATAAGATTTTTCTGCTGCATTTTTTCTTAAACAGTCAAAATCAATATGTTCATTCTCTCTAAAACGTTCTGAGAACCACATAATCATTGGCACATGCGTTTGCTGATCTGGTGCAATCGCATACGGTGTTCCATGCAAATACACGCCATTTTCACCTAAAGATTCCCCATGATCTGAAAGATAATAAACCGCAGCTTCTAATTCAGGATGCGCATCAACCTTCTGAATTACCTTATCTAAGAATTGATCAATATAGAGAATACCATTGTTATAAGTATTCACTAATTGCTCATTTGTACATTTCTGAATTTCATTCGTATCACACGTTGGAGTAAAACGACGATATTCTGGTGTATAACGTTCATAATAAGTTGGTCCATGGCTACCAATCGTATGCAATACAAGCACTGTATCTTTCTTCATATTACGAATAACCTCATCAACGTGTTGCAACAACACATTATCTAAGCATTCTCCATCTTTACAGTAATTAGGATCATTTAATGCCGTAATATCTTTACTTTGCACACGATCACAAACACCTTTGCAACCACTATCATTATCTAACCAGATCACATCCACGCCAGCACGTTGTAGCACATCGAGAATATTATCTTGGTGGGAAGCCTTAACAGAATCATAATGCTCTCTTCCCATTCCTGAAAACATACAAGGCACAGAAACTGCCGTAGCCGTTCCACAACTCGTCACATTTTTAAAATTAATAACTTGATCGCCCCGTGCTGCTAATAATGGCGTTGTTTGTGGTTGATAACCATTTAATCCCCAATTTTGAGCGCGTGTTGTTTCACCCACAACAAGAACGGTTAAATGACGATAATCATCTGGCTTCTCTTGTGCAGCATCTAAGCCTAACTGTGTGTATGGCATATTTGCCTGACGAATTCGCTTGATTTCATTCACACTCGCACTAATAAAATTAGATGGCACAATTAAAGCAGGCACACTCTTATTATTTCGGACGAATCCTGCATAATCTTGATAAAAGCCTTTTGCAATGCCTAAAATCACCACAGCAGATAGCACAATCATCCCTACCCGATAGGCAAGCTCTTTATACCAACGATGATAATTTATTTTAACCAATAGATAGAGAATCGCCGGCAATACACCAAAACCAAGAATCCAAAGTAAATAAGGCAAAGTAACGGTTCGTGATGTTTCTGCAAAATTGGTTTGTAATACATTTTCCAACATATCTGTCGTGAAATAGACATCAAGAAAAATTTCACTATAACCAATCGCTGCACTAATAATCAGTAAAGCAGGAATTATCAGTTTATGTAAAACCGGTAAGGCTAAAAGTTGGAAAGCCGCATTTAACACAAAAAAGACGAAAAACGGGACAGTCAATAAAAAATAATCTTCTGCTGCCCCTGTAAAAGGATAAATTGTCAACACTTTTGCATAGAATGCGTAATTTAGAATTAATGTGAAATAAAGGGACACTAAAGCAATCAACGTCGTTGATCGTAAAGAAAATGTTCCTATTCGCATAAGTTCAATAAACCCCGTAGTATTAGATAATGAAAGTAAAGAGCTGGTTTGACAGGATTGTGAGTAAAAAGTTCTTAATATTCAAGATAATTACCTCTAAATTATTAATAAAAAACCTGCATCAAGATTCTATCTCTCCGCAGGTTTTGCTTAATAAAATGAAACGTTATAGTTCATTAATAATACGATATACCCAATTTTCTAATGGATCGTTAATTTTTTGCATCTCAATACGCATCTCTTCTAACATCTCTTTCTTCACTGCGGTATAACGCTCATCATAAAAGAGATTTTCCATTTCTTCTGGATCTTTGACAACATCATAAAGTTCACATACATCGCTCGCATTAAAAACTAGCTTATAATCTTTTCGCCGCCACATTCGTTGTTCAAAATAAACAAAATGCCCTGCTAATTGTGCTAATAACCCTTTACGATTATTGTTTTTATGCTGACGTGTTATTGGTAATAAGCTTTCTCCTTCAAATTCAGCCGGTATTGGCTGTTTAACCACATCATAGACAGTTGAAGTTAAATCATGCAGATATACCAGATTATCATCTCGTTGATTTACTCGCGTGGACAACGGATCCTTAATTATTAGAGGGATATTGTAAGTGCTATCAAACATAAACTCCCCTTTCTCAATCATCCGATGATGTCCCATTGCATCACCATGGTCAGCCGTTATCACAATAAAGGTTTCATCATATAACCCTTTTTCTGTTAAGAATTTAAATAACTCCCCTATCGCGTCATCAATCAATGTAATATAGCCCCAGAATTTTGTAATAACCTCTTTCCAGTGTTCCTCACTCGCTTCCCACATTCCCCACATTTTAGAAATAGTTCTATAATGTCCTGGCTTTCCTTCAAGCGGTTTAAAGAAACTTTTATCCAATACTACATCTTTTGGATCGTACATAGAATAATAAGGTTCAGGCACAATACAGGGGGTATGTGGTCCCCAGAAATTTATCCAGGTAAAAAACGGTTTCCCTTCATCCAGAGATTCTTGGATAAACCGCTTAGATTCATCAATAATAAAGTAAGGAATGGTTTGCTCTTTGTTACCTGACAATAATCCACATAATTCTTGAACTCGCAAATGAAGATTATCACCAAAATAAGCTCGGCTAACTTCTGGAATATCAAATCCTTTTTCTATCAACCATTCCTGATAACGGTTAGAGTGTGTCGGAGGCTGATCAAAAACAAGATTTTTATAGACTCGGCTACCTGGATATCCATACCCATCAAAATTATGGCCTTTGATACCATAATCTGCTGGCACTGATTTTGTACCTACATGCCATTTTCCCGCAACATAACTATTATATCCCTCAAGATTAGTAATATTAGGTTGTTTAACATCAATCTCGCCCGTTCCTCCTTTTTCACCATTTCTAATAATGCCATGAGAGGATGGCATTAATCCTGTGAATAAAGATGTTCTGGCTGGCCCACATACAGATGCCGGTGTAAAAGCATTATCAAAGCAAATACCCTCTTTGGCCAATTTATCTATATTAGGCGTTTTAACTATGCTATGCCCATAAGGGCCTAGCATATCCTTTCTTACTTGATCTAATAAAATATAAATTACATTACGCATATTTAGCCTTTTGTTTATTTTTTCCAATTACCATAAGCAAGATAACCTGAAGAATCAAATATCCTCCAATAATCCATAACGGTTTGCCCTCCATAGAAGCTAATCCAATTGGAGATAACAATGCATACAGAGTAATCAATCCTAAAATCAGTGATGCAACTGTGACATTAACATACTCCCAATTACTAAGGTCAACATTACTTTTATTCTCTGTATTATCTTGATAAGGTGTTTCTCTTCTTAAGAATGTGCCTAAAATTAACATTACTAAAACATCAAAGACAAACAGTGCAGCCATCACATAAACAAAGTTAATTTTCACATTAAATACCCATACGATTAAGAAATATAAAACGACATGAAGAAGTAATGCGATACGTGCAGCTAATCCAGAAACAGTTTTATTAAATAGTCCCACAGCAAATAAAGCCACAATAGGAATATTCACAAAGCCAGCAAAACGTTTAGTAATCAGGAAAATCCCATCTGTACCAAACATTAATAATGGTCCAATAATAATGGTGATAATTGCCATAAATGCGGAAACTTTTTTCGCATAGGTAATCAACTCTGAATCACTAAATGTTTTTTTGCTAATTGAAGGCAATAAATCTTTACAATAAATTGTTGCTGCTGAATTTAAGAATGAATTAAATGTACTTAAAATAGCGCCGAATAATGCTGCGACAAAGAAACCTTGTAATACAGTTGGTAAGACTCGATTAACTAATTCTGGATAAGATAAATCAATTGGATTCAAACCTTCGCCAATAATATGGAAACTAAGCAATCCAGGTAAATTTAAAATTATTGGTAAAAGTAACAAAAATAACGCAGCAATTAAGATTCCTTTTTGACCTGCTTTTAGATCTTTAGCACCTAAAGCACGCTGTACAATCGCTTGATTTGTTGTCCAATAGAAGAAATGCACTAACATAATACCAGTAAAAATTGTCGGCCAAGGTACAGCATCTGTCGCGCTACCTATTGCATTAAACTTCTCTACATGGGTTGTACCAATAATATGTAACCCTTCCATAAAGCTGCCTTTCCCTAAATAAATCAAACCAAAAATAGGGACTAAAATAGCACCAATAACAAGAATAACTGCATTCACAGTATCTGATACTGCAACAGCTTTTAATCCACCAAAGATAGCATAAGCAGCCCCCACAATACCAATCGCAATAATGGTATAAACAATAGATTCACCATAACTAATACCAAAAGCAACCTCTAAATTGAAAATTTTATTAAATGCTATTGCGCCTGTATAAAGTGCCGTAGGGATCACAATAAAAAGATAAAACACTAAGAAAAGCCCAGACATAATCAAACGAGTTTGTCTATCAAAACGGTTCTCAAAAAATTCTGGGATTGTGGTGTATCCATTTCTAATATACTTAGGCAACAAATATAATGCTAAGAAACACAATGGAATTACGGTAGGTACTGTCCATGCAATAATAGAAAAATTTCCAACATAAGAGTTAGCATTTACACCAATAATCTGTTCTGTTGACAATGAAGTTAATATCATTGAACAACCAATGACGAAACCACCTAAGCCTCGTCCTGCAAGAAAGTAACCTTTGGATGTTGATAAATCATCATTTCTTGTTTTTAGCCACGATAGCCACGCAACACCACCAGTGACGAGTAAAAAACTCAGAATTGTTAATAGCATATTGCCTCCTGTACTGTTTCTAGATGATATTTAAGAGATGAATATCTATTAACTAGGATAAGGGGTCATGTCATTGATTAATTATGATAATAATCATAGTTGGTATGTGAGAAAGATCACAAATTCTAAAGATAAAGTACACATAAGTAACATATTTATTAATACTTTCTTCCACCACTCTTATTAACGAAATAACATATTCATTATCTCTCTTGCTGTTCCACCTTGTTGAATAATATCTCGCATACGTGACATTAATGGAGCACTCTGACGGAAAAATAATTGATAGGAAGGACACAAATAATTTTGTTTAAATTGTTCTCCTTTCAAAGGAACTATGCGATGTTTCGGGCATCCACCATGGCAAAAATGCCGCACTTCACACTTCTGACATTGTTTAGTTAATGTTTCCAACTTAGCTTTACCAAATTTTATCTGCTTAGGTGAATTCACAAGCTGAGTTAATGATTGACGATTTACATTACCTATTTTATACGCTGGATAGACAAAATGATCACAACTATAAACATCTCCATTAGCCTCAACTATCATCGATTTACCACACGTTTGCTGATGAACACAGCTACTTGATGGAAACCCTAACCATTGTCCTAGTAAATCATCAAACATATTAATAAAAATATGACCTATATCTTCTTTGATCCATTCATTAAAAACATCCAATAAAAATTGTCCATATCCTTCTGATGGGACAGAAAATGGTGTCATTCGATAGTTTTTACCTGGATTAAAATCTTGTCGTTGTAATGAATAATTGGCAACTTCCACAATAGGAATAAATTGCATAAAAGTCGAACCTAATGATTTTAATGCTTGATAAGTCTCTTTTCCTTTATGCCAATTTCGATCATTCACAACAGTTAAGGTATTAAAATCAACTTGATATGTTTTTAATAACTCAATCGCGTGTTTTACTCGATCGAAAGTAGGTTGCCCATTGATAGAAATACGATATTTATTATGTACATCCTCTAGTCCATCTACCGAGATACCAATTAAAAATTGATTCTCCTTAAAGAATTCACACCATTGCCGATTTAAAGCTATTCCATTAGTTTGAAAACTATTACTAATTTGTTTAGTCCCAGCAAATTTTCTTTGTAAAGTAACCGCTTTCTTAAAAAAATCTAATCCTAATAAAGTTGGTTCACCACCTTGCCACATAAAATCAATTCGTTCGCCTGGAAATGCATCAATATAATTTTTAATATAATTTTCCAATGTCTGTTCTGTCATTGAATTAATCCGATGAGTAAGAACCTGTTCTTTCTGCAAATAAAAGCAATATTCACATTTAATATTGCAATGAAAACTACTTGGTTTCGCCATCATATGGAAATAAGTTTTTTGCTGTTGTGACATAAAACGGCAGACCTCGAACAACGAAATATATTTAAATGAATTGTAACAATAACATATATAATGCGATAAGAAGTAGGGTTAAGCCTAATAACTTTTGGGATAATTCAGGTTTCAGCTTACCTCGAATTTTCATAGAGAAGAAACTCATTACAAATGAGCTGAGTACTACAACTAAAACAATACTAAAATTCACATAACCTACTTGCCATGAATTAGGAATAGTAATATTTGAAGATTTAGATAAGTAGCCATACAAATTACCAATGCCACCAATTACCATCATATAATTTGTATAGACTGCTATTTGTTTAATACTGACACTTGGCAATTGCGCAATCAAAGGAGACATAATAGATCCCCCGCCAATGCCAGTGATTCCTGCTATCCCGCCACCAAAAAAGCAAGCCGAAATACCTGGTAGCATATCATTACCCTGACAACGCTTTTTTCTTCCCTCTTTTACATCCAATAATGTTTTTAGCGCTAATAACACTAGTGTCACCACAAAAATGGCAACAATCACAAAATCTGACACATCAAAACTAAGATAGAAGCCAAGCTGTACACCAATGATCATTCCTAGTGACCAAAAAATCATCTTTTTTATATCAATCTGGATTTTTTGTTTAATAAAATAGGTTAGATTAATTACTGAAGTTCCCATTACAATCGTTAAAGAAGTTGCAGCGACCATCTGCAAAGATATTTCAGGAAACAGCGTATGCAACACGGGTACCATCAGCACTCCGCCACCAATCCCAAATAAGGCAGACATCAAATTAGCTAAAAAGCCACATACCACTAATGTAATAATAATTGGTAAAGTCATATTCGATCCCAATGATTTTTTTTTATTATGAATGAGTTTCACACGATTAGTTTATGATCATCATCATATTGATAAGTTATAAATATATAACCATCTACAATATAACACTCTATATAGATTTGTGAGGTATCTCACAATAACCTTATGATAATTATCATAATTATTTATCAGCACCTTTTTTATACTTAACTCACAAGCAATATCCTCTCACAGAGTAAAAACAATATATGAAACCGAATCATCTCATCGAATATTATGTTGGTATTGATATTGGAGGCACTAATACCAAAATCGGTATCGTGGATAATCACTGTAATATTTTGATTGAACATTCTATTAAGACACTATCTTCACAAGGTGCAAAACAAACTTTTTCACGCATTTGGCAAACTGTACAAGATATGGCAAAAACACAGAATATTGCCACTGATCAACTTATTGGCATAGGCTTAGGTATTCCCGGTTTAGTAGTCAATCAAGCCATTATTTCTCGAGCATCAAACTTCTCCTGGGGAGATAACTTTAATGCAAAACAACTAATGGAAGAGATTTCTCACAAATTTGTGAAAGTTGAAAAAGATGTCAATAATATTGCTTTAGGGGAATTATTATTTGGCAGTGGACAAGGTTTTAATAATATTATTGTAATATCCATCGGTACTGGACTTTCCGCTGGTATCATTATTGATCAAAAAATCTTATCCGGTGTAAACGGGTGTGCAGGTGAATTTGGTCATATTGTTGTTAATGAAAATGGATTAAAATGTGGTTGTGGCTTAACTGGATGCCTTGAAACTTATGCTTCTGCGACAGGAATTCTTCGGGAAACGAAGCGACTTATTCTTGAGAAGCAAACAGGAATATTAAGCAAACACTTCTATCATCATTTATCTGATTTAGAAGTTCACCATATATTTGATTTCTATAATAAAAATGATGACATTGCAATTGAAGTCATAGAGAAGTTCTGCAAATACTTAGCCTATGGGTTAGGTATTTTATTAAATACAATCGATCCAGAACTTGTTATCTTTGCTGGAGGTGTTTCTAAATCCGCAGATTTAATTATACAAAAAGTAAAAACATACCTTTCTCGTTATGCGTTATCTGCGTCTTTAGCAAACATTCAAATGAAACCTGGTCAATTACTTGATTCTGCTGGCATCAAAGGTGCTGCATCTCTCATTATTAATGACTATAGGATATAGAACCATAATGAATCACATATTATCGCCTTATAATTTAAAATGTTGTCAATGTACCTCTTTACATACAGTACCAAAAGGGACACCACTTTATATTCAAGGAGATTCATCACATGAATTTTATTTTGTTGAAAAAGGGTTAGTTGGCTTATATCACATGTTAGAGAACGGCAAAGAAAGCTTAGTTAGAATTTATAAACAAGGTGATTATTTTGGTTTTAGAACGCTATTTGGTGATGGAAAATACCACTGTACCGCAAGGATCTTAAAAAAATCTGAGATTATTAGGATTACTCCTCAAGATTTAGATAAATTTTTCTTAGAAAACCCTAATGCTGTACGTATGTTATTTCAAATGCTCTCAAATGAATTAAGAGATGCAGAAAGTAGGCTGGCAAAAAGTGCTTATTTAAAAAGTTTAGATAGAATTATTGATAGCATTTGCTTTCTTAATGAAAACTTCCCTGAATATAATTGGACAAATCGTGAAATCGCAGAATACACTGGCTGCGAAACCGAAACAGCAATCCGAATTACTAAAGAATTACGCCGTAAGAACCTACTTTAAATAGACAAAAACCTGTTTCTTTACTGAAACAGGTTTCGCTTTTATTTTTCGTTACAAACTCTGGCAAAGAAAATCTCGTTTTCAAAATAAATATGTTGGCTTAGATCTGCTACAAAGGTTGCAATACCTTGATAAAGCGCCTGCCATGAACCACATGCATCCTCTGGTAAAGCTAAATTCCGAGTAACAGTCAATAATGTTTTTAAATCTTCTTCTGCTTCATCATGTTCAGATAACATAACTTGAATAGGCATTCTTGCCATAGCATATTGCCCTGCTTTAATCATTTGGAACAGAATTTGTTCCTCTTTACGCATATGCATTTCAAGATCTTGATAAATTTTTTCTAAAATTGCTGCTGTGCCAGTAGGACAAACACTACTGTCGCTATGTACACTTTCTACTTTCTTAGCTAACTCAATTAATTGTGGTAACTGTTCACGATGACGAGTGTGGTAACCTGATTCAATAAAGTTAATAATGTCTTGATAGTTCGCTGCTTGCCAATGGGCAATTTCTTCTGCTGAAAAAGGGATCTCTTGGGTAGATACTTCGCTCATAACGTTCTCCTTAGGGTAATAAAATATCTGACAAAAATGCTAAGGTATTCATTATTTAAAAACAATTACCCAGAATGGTGGATTTAGTTCACATCTTACTAACAATACAACTATCACTAATCACGATAAGTAATTTTCCCAGATTTGCCTTTTTGGAGTAGAATATCTCTGTTTTTGGTGAGTAAATTATTAACGTTAAATAGGTGTTTTGTGACTATATTTCAAAATCTTATTGTCATTGTTGCTTTAATTGCCGCCTCAAGTTTCTTATCCATCTCGGAAATCTCAATCGCAGGCGCACGGAAAATAAAGCTGAAATTGTTAGCAGAAAGTGGTGATGAACGTGCCAATAAAGTTCTCTTGTTGCAAGAAAATTCTGCTGATTTTTTTGCTGCATCACAAATTGGTTTAAATGCAGTAGCCATTTTAGGGGGTATTTTAGGTGAATCTGCTTTTCGCCCTTATTTTGTTGAATTAGTTGAACAATTTTATCAAGGTGAATGGGCAGAAACGATTGGATTTAGCCTCTCTTTTACTCTGGTAACGTCATTATTTATTCTTTTTGCTGATTTAATGCCGAAAAGAATGGCAATGATTGCGCCTGAAAAAATTGCTATTACATTAATCCGCCCAATTAATATTTTTATCATGCTGTGTAAGCCATTCACTTGGGTCATTAATGCCGTTGCCAATACGATATTCCGCCTATTCAAAATGAATATTAACCGCGAAGATAACATTACATTCGATGATATTTCTGCGGTGATGGATGCAGGCGCTCAAGCTGGGGTATTACAACAACAAGAGCATCATTTTATTGAAAATGTATTTGAGTTAGAAGAACGTACTGTCCCTTCTAGTATGACAACTCGTGAAAATGTCGTCTATTTTACCTTAAAAGATTCGGAACAAAGCATTCGACAAAAAATTGCAGATTATCCTTATTCTAAGTTCTTGGTTTGTAATGAAAATATTGATCAAGTGATCGGTTATGTCGATACCAAAGATATTTTGGTTAAAATCTTAAATAATCAATCACTTATTCAACTTAATGAATCCACGATCCGTAATGTATTAATTATTCCCGATACACTTACGCTCTCTGAACTTCTCGATCGGTTTCGTGCCACTAAGGAAAAATTTGCAGTGGTGATGAATGAATATGCCTTAGTTGTTGGGGTCATTACCTTATCCGATATTATGATGACAGTTATGGGAGATTGGGTTGCTCCAATAGAGGAAGATCAGCAAATTATTAAACGTGATGAAAATTCGTGGCTAATTGAGGGGTCAACGCCGATTGAAAATGTAAAACACGCATTAGCCATTGATAATGATTTCCCAGAATGGGAAAACTACGAAACCATTGCTGGCTTTATGATGTATCGCTTACGTAAAATTCCTCGCCCAGCTGATGCTGTGGAATTTGAAGGATTTAAATTTGAGGTAGTCGATATTGACCACTATAAAATCGACCAATTATTAGTTACTCGGGTTACTCCACCACCAGTGGCAATTTCGGAGATAATTGAATAAATAACAATCCGCACGTAAAACGTGCGGTTTTTAGGCTACCCTATAAGGGCCTATTGCTTCACATGCCCCTCAAGCTGACAACCGCACAATAGTGCTACCATTACCCCTTAAAGGGGTCAATATATTCTTTCTTTGATAAATTATCTGATATCATATCTTCCTTTTCCTGATTCCTTATATATTCCTCTACTACTTTCGTATTTAATCCTACTGTACTCACATAATATCCTTTTGCCCAAAAATTCCGGTTTCCATACTTATATTTTAAATTAGCATGTCTTTCAAATATCATCAGCGATGATTTCCCCTTCAAATATCCCATAAAACTTGATACAGCTAATTTCGGTGGGATTTTTAATAACATATGAATATGATCCCTCATTGCATGGGCTTCTATTATTTCTACACTTTTGTAATCACATAACTGCCTTAATATACTTCCTATATCCATTCGTAATTTGCCATAAATCGCCTTACGTCTATATTTGGGAATAAAGACTATATGATACTTACAGTTCCAACGGGTGTGTGATAGACTTAAATCGTCATTAGCCTTAGTGGGCATTGATATTTCCTCCTATATTTTGAATTTTGGTTGTCAGCCTTATTCATTATATAGTGAGGATTTTTCTTTTCATCGCTTAAGCTTTTTGACTCCATACGCATAGCGTATGGTTTTTATAGCTAGACCTCGTCTAGCTATAATAAAATGCCTACTTATAGTAAGTAGGCATTCATTTTGAAATATCTAAATCACTTTACTAATTCATATAGTTATTTGATAAATATTAACTCTCTTTGTATTTAGGTTGCTTAAACACTGTTACTTCTGGTACTTCACCTGAAAATTTTTCTACTTGAACAGTACAGGTATTTGGTGAATTACCTTGCGCTAAATTTGAAGTTCCTTCATCTCTTGTCAAAACATTTGGACAACCATTTTTACATAATGGTTTTTCTGATTTTCCAAGATCGGCTGGGTCATACCAAGCACCTTCATGTAAAGCCACAGTTCCTTTAATAATACCATCTGTTACAACAGCTCCTGCTAACACTTGACCACGTTGGTTAAATATACGAACAATATCTCCATTAGCAATACCTCGTGCTGCTGCATCATCCTTATGAATTAATACAGGTTCTCTATCATTTACTGCATATTTTTCACGTAATGATGTATATGCTAATTGGCTATGCAACCGATAATATGGATGTGGAGTTACTAAAGCTAATGGTGCTTCTGCTGTCGCATTTCCAGCAAACTCTGCTGGTTCCATCCAACTTGGGTAACCTTTACAGTCCTCATAGTTCATTTTAGCAACTACATCAGAATAAATTTCAATTTTTCCCGATGGAGTTCCTAATGGATTCAATAATGGATCTTTACGGAAATCTTCATAACGAATCCATTTTTTCGCTTTTTCACTAGCTTTAAAAGTAATTGGTTTATTTTCTTCCCAGAATTTTTCAAATTTTGGCATTAATACTCGGTTTTTACGTGCAGCATCAAATGCTGTTTGATAAAACTCTTTTAACCAATCCATTTCTGATTTCTTTTCTGTAAATTGCTCGCCAACACCAGCTCTTTTCGCTAATTCAGCAAAAATATCATAATCACTTTTTGCTTCAAATTGAGGAGGAACTACTTGCTTCATTGGGTAAATATTCATCATTGAATAATCACCTGACATAGTTAAATCATTACGTTCATAACTTGTTGTAACAGGTAAAACAATATCCGCCATTCTTGCTGTAGGCGTCCAATTCACTTCATTAACAATAAAAGTTTCTGGTTTTTGGAACGCTTTCACTAAAGTATTTGTATCTTGATGGTGAACAAATGGATTTCCACCAGCCCAATACACTAATTTAATATCCGGATAAGTAATTTCTGTACCATTATATTTAATTGTTTTTCCTGGATTTAATAATGCATCTGCAACACGAGCAACTGGAAAAGCCATTTTTGAAGTTTCATCAAGCCAAGTTTTTTCTCCTGCTTTGACCGATGGATTTGCAGTAATTGAACCAATAATTCCACCAGTCACGGTTGGCACACCACCATTTGCATAATGATAACTTAATCCAAACCCACCTCCAGGTAACCCTATCTGTCCTATCATTGAAGCTAATGTAACTAACATCCAGTGACTTTGTTCACCGTGACGTTGACGTTGCATACCCCAACCACCCATTAACATAGCACGTTTAGTAGAAAAATCTTCTGCTAATTTTTTAATAGTATCTACAGGAATACCAGTTAATTTGCTTGCCCAAACAGCATCTTTAGGCTGACCATCTGTTTTACCTAATAGATAAGACTCAAATTTATCATAACCTGAAGTATATTTTTTCAAGAACTCTTTATCATGCTTATCAGCACTTACTAAAGTATGCGCTATACCTAACATTAAAGGTACATCTGTTGCAGTATTTATTGGAATCCATTCTGCACCTAAATATTCACAACTTTCACTACGAACAGGATCAATACAAATAATACGCTTACCACTTTCCTTTAATTTCTTAAAGTATTCTAAGCCCTTTTGATCTGTTGATGTCCATGAAATACGTAAAGTCGTTATTGGATTTGCTGACCAGAGTACTACAATATCAGAATGTTCTAAAATATCTTCCCAGCTTGTTTGTTGTTCATAAACTTCAATAGTTCCAAGTACATGAGGCATTATTACTTGCGCAGCACCAGTTGAATAATCTCCTTTTGAACCAACAAATCCACCTGTAACATTAAGATAACGGTGTAAAAGAGTACGTGCTGCATGTAATGCTCCTGAGCTATACCAACCATAAGAACCAGCATAAATACCTTTTGCTCCGTAAGTATCCCTTACACGTTTCATCTCATTAGCTACTAATTCAAATGCTTTATCCCAGGAAACACGTACCCACTCATCATGTCCACGTAATGTTGTATCTTTATTTCCTTCTAAATATCCTTTACGTACCATAGGATACTTCACTCTAGTATCACTATATAATTGCTCAGAAACCACACTTTGTAATTCATTTACAATCGGCGCTTCAATAGCTGGACCTGATTTTACAACTTTACCATTTTCTATAACTACACCTAATGGCCCCCAATGAGCAGCTGTCATGACTGTAGATTGTTCAGCTGCCACTACTGGTGAAGATAACAAAGAACCCACAACTCCACCCGCTAATGGAGCACTACATACTATCCCTAAAGAAGAATGTTTAATAAAATCACGACGGCTTGCACTAAATTTGTCTTGTTTTTTCATATTGAACCTCGCCAAATGACCCCACGATATGTATTAAGAAAAATATACTTTTCTTTTTACCAATATACGTGAATACTAAAGTTGCGACACCTTTCTGATAACGAGTGGCATAGCCATTTCTAACTATACCATTGTGCAATTTATTGCAGGCATTGCTTCCATATCTTTCGACTTAGGATCACAAGCTCGGAGTCAACCTATCTTTAATTTGTATAACACTCTCTAGATGTGCCTACAAATTTAAAATTCTAAACAATATCTTTTTATTGTTGTGAAGTTACCACTTTATCTTTACTGTTACGTTGTAAATAAATTGTTAGTGTTCTTACATCATCTTCCGATAATGAAGTACGATCCTTCATTGAATTCACTACACCGATCCATTGATTCGCTGTATAGTGATCTGCGCCAATTGGTGCATGACAACCACTACAATAAGTTTGATTCAAATTATTACCAAATTGATTAAGTGCCAATAAATTTGCTGTGACTTTATTTTTTGGTAATACCACTTCCAAATTGATCTTACGCCAATCTGAAGAAGTCACATCATCATGCACGGTTTCTATTACTTTAACTTTTTCTTGAGAGATATCTTCTAATAATGCCACCATGATACGTTTACCTAAATCCATATAGAGAATACTTTCCGCACCACTTTGCTGCCATCCTGTAACAGTCGCTTTTATACTGTCTCCATTAAGTGTCCAATTCTTTAATTCAGCATAAGGCATTAAACGAATTTTCTCTCCTGAAGATACTGTACCTTCTGACATAGTTAAACTATATAGCACTTTATCCTGTTGACTAAATTCACCACTATGTTTAGTTAACTCACTATTTGCGGCACTATTATCTATCTCAACCTCTGGCATAAAATGAACAATACCTTTGTGGCAATCAATACATGTTTGGTTAGTTTCTAGTGCAATTTTATGCATCTTTTGTGCCAATTCAGATTGCTCTGATAATTCCATTGCCTCAGCACTATGACAACTTTTACAAGTAGCCGAGTTATTTTCTTTCATATCAGCCCACACCTCTTTTGCCATTTCTAAACGATGCATTTCATAGGCTTCTTGATCAGGTAGTTTATCTACAACAACAGTATTCCATACATCTTTTAATGCCATTACTTTAGTTTTTACATAATGGAATGCTGAATCTTCTGGGATATGACAATCCGCACATTCCGCACGGATTCCTTTACGGTTAGAAAAGTGTATGCTACCTTCCCATTCCTCTTTTGGAAAATTCATTGAATGGCAACTTACACAAAACTCTGTGGTACTAGTGACTTTCATTACATATTGTGTACCAGCAAAAATGCCCATACCTAGTAATACACACACTATTCCACCAAAAATAACTTTTTT
>NZ_JAQIBB010000078.1:0-18525 GCF_027920745.1 Gallibacterium faecale
AAAAAACGGCACTCTCGGTGCCGTCTTTTCTTTAACTTAGTGCCGTTTATGCACCATTAACCACCAAATAATCACCGCAAAAAAGACACTTGGTGCTAATGACCCAATAATAGGTGGGATACTATAAACTAAGCTTAATGGCCCAAATACCTCATCTAACACATAGAATGTAAAACCACAACAAATCCCTGTCACAACTCGTACACCCGGCGTCACACTACGTAATGGCCCAAAAATAAAAGATAACGCTAACAGCATCATCACGCTAATTGAGATTGGCTGTAAAATCTTACGCCAATAAGTAAGTTCAAATGTTTTCGTATCTTGTCCCGTACTTTTCAGAAATTGAATATATTCTGATAGCCCACTAATCGACAACATACTTGGACGCAACGACACAATTCCCAATTTATCGGGAGTAATACTGGTTTTCCACACTTGGTTTAAATAGTTTTTATTCGTCACTTTATCTTGATCAAGCAACGATTCTGAAACTTGATTAAAACGCCACTGATTATTTTGATAAACCGCACGATTCGCTTGACTTAATTTAACTAAATTACGTTGCTGATCAAATTGATAAATATATACGCCTTCTAATTCATTCTCTTTTGGCACATTTTGAATATAAACAAAATTATTACCATCTTTAGCCCAAACAGAACCTTTTACCGATAATAAAGAACCGCCTGTTAATGACTTATAACGCATTTCCCGAGCAAACTGTTCAGTTTGTGGAATCCCCCATTCCCCTAATGCCATATTTAACACAATCAATGGAATCGCTGTCTTCATTACCGCCATTCCAATTTGGAAACGAGAAAAACCTGAAGCTTGCATAACCACTAATTCACTATTAGATGCTAAAGTGCCTAAGCCAATTAATGCACCTAATAGCGCAGCCATTGGGAAAAAGGTTTCAATATCTTTTGGAATCGTCAATAACGTATAAGCTACCGCTTTTAACGTATCATAACTCCCTTCGCCAATAGCACGAAATTGTTCAACAAATTTGATAATTGCCGATAAGCCAACCAATAAAAATAAAGTAACAAAAATGGTAGCTAAAATAGTTCTACCTATATAACGATCTAAGGCATTAAACATCTTATTTACCTCTTGCTACATTACGTTTAAATGGACGTAACAGTGTAGATCTTACACTGGTGGAGTTCAAAATAATTCCGAGTATTAAGAAAGCGACATTCACTGCAATCATCCAGTGGTGAGCAGCTAATTTGCCATTAATTCCCGCAGTTTTTAATGAACTTTGTAATAAGAAATAGATTAAATAAAGTAAGAGTGCAGGCAACACTTTAGCAAAACGACCTTGGCGTGGATTCACTTTACTTAAAGGAATCGCAATTAACATCATTAAAGGGACAGCCAAAAATAGATTAATCCGCCAAACAATCTCGGCTTTCGCTTTTGCTGAAGAATCTGCTAGCAAGGTATGACTATCTTGCATATCTAAATCGGTTTCATTATTTTGTACCTGATTAAACGTTAAAAACGCTAAGTAATCTGTAAAGTGAGTAATCCGAAATTCGGGCAATGTGGCACTTCCCTCAAAACGCTCACCATTTTTTAACGATAATACTTGTCCGCCATCTTCCGCTGTCGTAAAGGTACCTTGCTCTGCTACCACAACTGAAGGTTTGACTTTCCCCACTTGTTTTGTTTGGAAGAGATAAATATCCGAGAGTTCATCTCCTTTTACTTTCTCAACAAATAGAACAAAATCCCCCTTACTTGAAGTAATAAATTGTCCCGGAGTAATCGCGGATACACTTGGATTTGCTTTTGCATTTTCAACCACATCTACCTGTTTTTTTAATGCCCATGGGGTTAAATATAGTGAATTATACGCAGCAACACTGGCGGTAATTACCGAAAGCAAAATACCAACTTTAATCAGTGCTTCTGGCCCAATTCCACACGCCTGCATTACAGTAATTTCACTTTCGCTATATAAACGCCCTAATGTGAGCAATAACGCTAAGAATAGACTTAATGGCAACATTAATTGTGCCATGGTCGGCATACCTAATCCTAATAGCGGTAAAATCACATCAACAGGCACATTTCCATTAACGGCTGAACCAAGAACTCGCACAAGCTGCTGTGCTAAAAAAATGACGAGTAAAATGAATAAAATAGCCAATTGGCTCTTTAATGTTTCTCTAATTAGATATTTTGTTAAAATCACGTCGTTTGGCCTATGTTTTCTCTCTATTTTTACTTGATTTTTTTACAAAAAACGATACTTTAAAAGACCATTTTATCTAGATGGCGTCGTTATGTTTTTTCCCATAAAACATAATTTACAGCGGCATATAATACCTTGTTTCAATGCCTAACAACAATAGAAATCATAATTAAGGATGTGAATATGGAATTTAGCGTCAAAAATGGCAGTATTGAAAAACAGCGCACCGCTTGCTTAGTCGTTGGTGTATTTGAACCTCGTCGTCTTTCTAGTTCTGCTGAACAGTTAGATATGATTAGTGAAGGCTATATCAGTGCATTATTACGACGTGGCGATATTGAAGGAAAGGTTGGACAAACCTTACTACTACACCATGTACCAAATATCTCTGCCGATCGCATTCTTCTTGTTGGTTGTGGTAAAGAGCGAGAATTAAATGATCGTCAATATAAACAAATTATCCAACAAACAGTAAAAGTGTTAAATGACACTGGCTCAATGGAAGCTGTTTGTTATTTGACAGGTTTACATATCAAAGGACGCAACACCTATTGGAATGTTCGTTTTGCTGTCGAAGCAGCGCAAGAAACACTTTATAGTTTTAATGACTTTAAGAGTATTAAACCTGAAACTCGACGCGAATTGCGTAAAATCGTCTTTAATGTTCCTTCTCGTCGTGAATTACCTTTAGCGGAAAGTGCTATTCAACACGCAGTAGCAATCAGTGCAGGTATTAAAGCAACTAAAGATTTAGCCAATACTCCACCAAATATTTGTACACCCCGTCACCTTGCAGATAAAGCCATTGAGTTAGCACAATCCTATTCGTCCATTCAAAGTCACGTTGTTGATGAACAACAAATGGAAAAATTAGGAATGAAATCCTATTTAGCCGTTTCTCAAGGTGCACGCAATGAAGCCTTTATGTCGATTATTGAATTTAAGAATAACCCTGATCCAAATGCAAAACCGATTGTATTAGTCGGTAAAGGGCTTACTTTTGACTCTGGTGGTATATCAATTAAGCCAGCTGCGGGTATGGACGAAATGAAATATGATATGTGTGGTGCGGCAACAGTTTATGGTGTGATGAAAGCTGTTGCTGAATTAAATTTACCACTCAACATTATTGGTGTTTTAGCAGGTTGTGAAAATATGCCTGGAGGCAATGCTTATCGCCCAGGAGATATTTTAACTACCATGTCTGGTTTAACAGTTGAAGTATTAAATACAGATGCTGAAGGGCGTTTAGTATTATGTGATGCCTTGACTTATGTTGAATGCTTTGAACCAGAAACTGTGATTGATATTGCAACCTTGACTGGCGCTTGCGTTGTTGCCTTAGGTAGTGTCAATAGTGGCTTATTCTCACCAGTCAATACCTTAGCCAATGAGCTTCAAAATGCTGCAGATCTTTCTACTGATAAGGCGTGGCGTTTACCGATGAATGATGAATATAATGAGTTGTTAAAATCTAACTTTGCCGATTTAGCTAATGTAGGTGGGCGCTGGGGAGGCGCTGTCACCGCCGCGTGTTTCTTAGCAAACTTCACCAAAAAATATAATTGGGCGCATTTAGATATTGCAGGAACTGCTTGGCAACAAGGTGCGAATAAAGGAGCGACTGGTCGTCCAGTTTCCTTATTAGTACAATTCTTATTAAATCGTGCCGATATTAAATTTGAATAATCTAAAAATGGGAAAGTGGTTACAACACTTTCCCTTTACTTTTTCTCTACTGAAAAGTTTTCTCTACAACAATCCCTACAGATTTTGCTTGTGCAACTGCATCCGGCTTTCTTAATTTCAAACGAATATGTTTAATCTGAAAATGTTGATGTAATTGCTCAATGACTTCATAGGCTACACGCTCAATTAATAAAAAAGCACGTTTTTCAACATAATTTAGGATAAATTCGCTCACTTCTGCATAATTTAAACAATATTGGACATCGTCTGTCTTCGCAGCTTGCTCACTATCCCAAGTCATCTCAAGATCAAAGATCAGCTTCTGCTTAATTTTTTGTTCCCAATCATAAACGCCAATTTGTGTAAATGCCGTTAATTCTTCAATAAAAATATACTCTTGCGACATTGATGTTTTTTCCTTGTTTAATCAGAAATTCAGATGCTTATCTTATCAATTTTGATACAATACACGAAAGCTAAAATGCGTAAAAAGGAAAATTCTATGAGTTTATTTGCTATTTGTTATATGTTGATTGCCTATTTTATTGGTTCAATTTCTAGCGCAATTATTCTCTGTAAACTTTTCCAACTCCCCGATCCTCGTGAAAATGGTTCTCACAATCCAGGAGCAACTAATGTATTACGTATTGGTGGGCGACTCCCTGCTTTATTCGTTTTAATCTTTGATATTTTAAAAGGTATGCTGCCTGTATGGCTTGGCTACTATTTACACCTTACACAATTTGAGCTTGGTATGGTGGCGTTAGGTGCGTGTTTAGGGCATATTTTCCCAATCTATTATCGTTTTCGTGGTGGAAAAGGCGTTGCAACGGCATTTGGTGCTATCGCCCCTATTGGTTGGTCAGTCGCTGGTTTTATGTTGGGGGTTTGGTTATGTGTCTTTTTAGTAACTGGTTATTCCTCATTAAGTGCTGTCATTGCGGCATTAACCATTCCTTTTTATGTATGGTGGTTTCGACCTGAATTTACCTTTCCGACTGCATTAGTTTGCTGTCTTCTTATCTATCGTCATCATGATAATATTCAACGGTTATGGCGAGGACAAGAAGACAAAATGTGGGATAAACTGAAAAATAAAAATAAGAAAAACTAATTAACGTAACATAAATTTAATTGGAATCTTCTGTTCTGCTGATAAACCAACAGGTCTAGCTCCAACACTTTTCGCTTGGGCCACAGCATCTAACGCTAATTGATCTAACTCCTCATACCCAGAAGAACGATGTAATCGTACATTTTGAATCGAGCCATCTGTCATCAAACTAAATTCAACAACAACTGTCCCTTGACGACGTAACATTCTCGCGCGTTGAGAATAGCGTTTATGTTTCTCGATTTCTCTGCGTAATGCAGAACGATAGGCAGCTAATTCATCACTACTTGCACCTTGCCCTTGTAAATTTAGTTGCTGTGTAGTAACAGGTGCACCCTGTGCTTTAGACTGTATTTGCGGCTGAGGTTTTCGTTGATATTCCCGTTTAATCTGCTCACGTTTGTGATGTTTTCGCTTTTCCACTTTTTTAGGCTGTTCTACCTCTTTTTTAGGTTTTTCCATAACCTGTTTGGTAGTGGGATCGGGAATTATCTCTTTTTTCGGTTCTGGTTCTGGTTTTGGTTCAGGTTTTACAGTTTCTTCTATCGGATCAGGCTCTACTTTTTCTTCTGCAACAACATTTGCTGTCAATAGTTCCATTGAAATTGTTGGTGAGAGCTCCCCACTAACGCTGTTCGCTGTCTGATCATGATCAAACGACCAAACAGCGCCTGCAAATAAAGCACTATAAATAGAAATTGTCACATAAAATGCCGGCTTAGTGTAATGCTTAGGCACTAGTTTGCTCCTTTCTCTTTTGTTGTCACAATTGCTACATTTTTAATTTCATTTTTACCTAATAAATCGGTAATAGTAACAAACTCTTGAAATGTTGCTTCAGAATCTACTTTAAGTGTTACTTTTTGTGTTTTATCCCAAGTTGCGACTTCTTTTTCTAACGCTGCTTTATCGATCGGTTTGTCATTAAAATAGAGTTGCCCATCTTTAGTCACAGTTAATAATTTGGCTAATTCATCAGACTTAAATGCCACTGTACTACTTGCTTTCGGCACATTGACTTTAATCTTTCCCTGTGAAATAAAAGACGCTGTAATTAATACTATTGCCAATAACACCAACATAATGTCTATAAAAGGAATAATATTAATTTCATCAAATTTTTTCATAATTGACTGCCTATACTATTGATGAGTTTGCAAAGATTTCCACTGTAAACGTTTCACTTCTACCTTTCTGCCTAATCCGTTGTAGAACATCATTGATGGAATAGCGACTAAAATCCCCACTGCAGTTGCTTTTAGTGCTAATGAAAGGTGTAACATAATTGCACTTGCATCAATATCTCCGCCAGATTGCCCTAATTGATAAAAAGTTAATAAAATCCCAATTACAGTCCCTAACAAACCAACATAGGGTGCATTAGCGCCAATAGAAGAGATAATCGTAAGATGGCGAGTCAGATCAATTTCTAAATCATGGATATTTTGATACTTTTTAATATCAATTTTATTGAGAAAAAAAATACGCTCAATCACCATCCACACCATCACAAAACTCATTAAAGCTAATAAGCCTAAAATAATGTAATCAATATACTGCTGTAAAAAATTAAATAGGTTATCCATCTTATTTCCTTAAAAAACAAAGAAATATAAGGCGTGGATCAACACACCTTATATTACACTTACACAGAGAATAAATTAGAATTTATATGAAATGGTGAATTTATAATTACGTCCAAGTTCGTTATCTGCTGCACCATAATATTTTGTCGCTTGATCTTTATAAGCCTTATTAAAAATATTATCGACACCAGCAGTTAACTCTAGAGTTGGCAATTGTTTTGGTGACCAACTTGCATAAAGGTTACTAACGGAATAACTTTCTTTATATGATGAATCTTTCTTCGCTCTATGCGTAGTTCTATCAATAGATGCTGTATCCACAGTGATACCTTTCACCCAAATTGTATTCCAACCAAACTCTAACCCATAATCAGGCACAAAATAACTTAGTCCTAATGTATATTTATCGCCAGTATCTGGCAGGGCAGTTAAATTATCAAAACCTAAGAAGGTATCAAGTTGTTCACTTCTAGCTCTTGCATATCCAGCAGAAATAGAAAAATTCTCAATACGATAGCTGGTTGAAACTTCAACCCCTTTTACTAATACTTCGCCAATATCTTGGTAACTACTACCACGTTCTGTAGTAGCGTTGGTATTGAAATGGTTATATTTAGTATGGAAATATTTTGCAGTTAATGAGAAATCATCATTACCTAAAATATTAGGTCTTGCAAAACTAAATCCGACTTCTTTATTATTACCACGAATTGCTTCTAGTGTTGGACTATAACTACGAGAACCACGTAAAACAATTTCACCAGCATCTGGTCCTTTGAAGATTTCTGTATAATTAGCAAATAATGCTAAATCTTCTGTTAATAAATATTTTAAGCCCAATGCTTTAGAAAAACGTTGATAACTCTTATCAAAATTCTTATCTAAGTCAGCTTGATAATAATCATAACGAACACCTGGTGTAATTAAGAAATCACCCACTGCGATCTTATCTTCAAGGTAAACAGAACTACTGTTTACTTTTGTTTGATAGTTATTTTGTGCAGAATTTAATGCTTGTGATTTAGTACTATAATATTCACCACCTACGGTAATACTATGATGTGTACTGCCTAAATCTACTTCTGAAATATTAGATAATGTGCCGCCTACAGTACTGATTTTTGACATTTTAGTACCGTTCATAGAAACTACTGTTGAAGTGTTATATACATTCGCTTTGATGTTTACATAAGGATTATCTTTTGGTGTAAATCCATATCCTAATGTATAAGTTTTACGTAAAATACCAGCAATGCCTTTTGGATCAGTTTCTGCACAACCAAAATTCGCTTTTTGACAGCTTAATGAACTATTATCATAACGTTCTGCGGAAGCTTTCACCCACTGCTCATCGTTGATGTTATATTTAACTTTGAACAAATAGTTGGAAAGTTTACCTTTATTGGCATTCTTCACACCTTCTGCATCTTCTCCATCTTCTTGGTGACGATAATTAAAATAACCTAATACATCTAAACCACCAGAACGACCATAAAGTGTTGTTGCTGCTTGATTTGAATCGGCATTTGTACCATATCCCCATTTAACTTTAGCGCCAAAATTCTCGCCATCAGCAAGTAAATCCGCAGCATCCACGGTTTCAAAACGGATCGCTCCACCTAATGAACCTGCACCTGTTACAACTGAGTTTGACCCCACATCCACATTAACACGCTTCAAAATATCAGGATCAATCCCATAATTTCCTGCATGGTGGAATGCATAACCATTTTGTCTTGCACCATCGACTGTAACAGCTAAATATTCTTCACTCACCCCACGAATGCTATAACGTTGTATTACAGAACGTGCACCATTTACATTCACACCAGGTACAGAACGTAAAATATCCGCAGTAGTTGTTGCTTGACGAACTTTAGCTAAACTCCCTGCGGATAAACTCGCTTTTTGGGGTGAAAGGTTATCACTAACCACTTCTATCGCATCTAAATTATTAGCATCATCTGCAATGGCTATTCCACTGATAAATGCTGCTAGCGGTAATAATACAAATGTTGTTTTCTTCATTGTTAAGTCGCTCCTTAGGTTTAAGTATCAATTATGATTAGTTCCTGTTTTAACAAACGCGAACTATTATTATTAAAATAAAATCTTTTTTCAAGATCATTTTGCGAATTATTATCATTAATATATAAAACCTAATTTATCTGCTGATTTTTTAACAAAGAGAAATGAAATATCATCAAATCTATATGAATAATAACAAGCGGTGAGAAGGCTAGAGTTAACAAGAAAAAACAGTAAAGACATAGAATATAGAGAAAAAAGGAGGCAATTAATTTTACTTAATTGCCTCCTTGAGTAAGGACTACTTGTTCAGTAGTAAGGAACCAATAAAAAATTGATCATTTTCTAAACTATCTGTACGATAGAAAGGCTATTCTTATTAATAAAAATACTTCTATTACATGGAACAGAAAATCTATACTAATTAAAGAACTAATTATTTTCAATCTAGTTTATTAGATATATAAAAACCATGATTAATTTATTTTTTGACTTTTATAAAGTTGCTAAAAATAAAAAAGCGTATATAATGCGAAATATAGAACATCATCATTCACTTAAGAGGTTCTCTATGTTAAGTAATCTTATTCATACCTATCTAACAGATTTATCTACCAAAAAGATAGAAAATGAACGCAAAAAAACTTGCCAAAGCTACTTCCCCAACTGAAATCGCCGAAATAGAGCAGAAAATACAAGAAATACAGCAAAAATATTTACCTGAAAACTGGCTTAATGACGCCGCTAATCGGATGGCAAAACAAATCTCCTTTTCTGCTCATCTCTCTAAACCTATTCACCCAGATTCAAAAGGAAATAATGTCAATTTTAGACAAACCATGTTACACCAATTTGTTGGATCACAACTTGTTTCGAAAAATATTCTTGATGCAAGTGGAAATGCTGGTGCCCTACCTTTAGCCGCATTTTTAAATATGATTATTGATGAAAAAGAGAATTTACGATTACGAGATCTTTTATTGATAGATTCGCCTTTATTAAAAAAGGCTTTTTCCTCAGATGAACAACTATCTGATTTTTACAAACATCAATTTCAAAAGGTATTACTAAATGACATCACAGAACCCATAACTTATGAAAGAAATAAACAACTACTCTGACCAACTGAGCCTGAAAAAATAACTTCCGATCACTATTATTGTCTTATCCCTTTATATCCAACTGTCTTGACACATACTGTTTATAATAAAATCCAACAATTACGCTTCTCCGAAGAAACTAAAATTGCCAAAGAAAATCGTAAAAAAGACAACGATGAAGTTATTCAACAACGTTATGCCACAATCAATGATTTAGCGATTATTAAATTAGGCTCATCCAAACCACAGAACATTTCTCAATTGAATAATCAACAAGGCGGCAAACATTACCTACTCCCTTCTTTACCACCTATTTTTTCCTCATCATATAAATCTACGAACAATACGATTTTTGACAATGATCTCTATTGGCAATGTAAGCCTTTCTTTGATCATTTATTTGAAGTCGTATTAGCAGAAAAAAATATTTATACCGAACGAGATAAACGGAAAGAAGCCATAACCCAAATGATTGAAGCAATCTTCAGTATAGCCAAACTTTACCAGCAACGTCTTCCAGGTTGGAGTAAAGATTATCAATTTATGAACATTAACCAGAAATATTGGTTAGATCCTGAACGAGGAGAACTTGAGTGTGAAGAAAAGTTTAAATCGGAACAAGAAAAAGAGGATTGGCACAATGAAGTCGCTAAACAATTTGCAGGTTGGGTCAATCATCATCTCAAGCAGCGTTTTAAAAGAATTGCCTCCGACTTCTCTGTCCCTGAATTTAATGAATGGCGTAGAATCTTTAAACGCAAATTAAAACAGCAACAACACTAGGAGTTTTTATGTCAGAAGCAAATTTTTATCTCCTGTTTAAACATATCAAAATTCATCAAGCAAATGCTATTTCCAGTCCATTAACTTATGGCTTTCCTGCAATCAATGGTTTTGTTGGAGCGATTCATAACTTAAGCAGAAAAATGCAAAGCTGTTATCCAGAAGTATCATTAAATGGAGTATTAATTGCTTGTCATCATTATGAATTACAAGCTTATCGCTCACACCGATATACAGATTACACCTTTAATCAATCTCGAAATCCATTAAAGAAAGATGGTAATAATGCGCCTATTATTGAAGAAGGAAAAATCCATTTAGATATTCATTTAGTTGTAGAGGTTATGACAACCCAAGACTTTCAAGACACACTGGCTAAGCCTGACAAAGCAGCTGAATTTACCAATTATCTTGCACAATTATTAGCACAACAAAGAATCGCAGGTAGAAGTGTACTAGAAATTCCTACTGTTGAACTATTTAAACCTTCAGCCAGCGATCACATTTTACGCAGTATCCAACCTGCATTTGTATTAATCGATGCCAATAAGCATCTATTAGCCATTACTAAAGAATTACAAACTGGTATCAAACATCATATTGTCAATGATGAAGTGACAATGATGAAAGATGAACAAAATCAGCCACTTTCATCTTTTTATACTGCTAATCCAAATGCGACTGCATTAGATGCGTTACTTGAAATAGCGTGCTTGTATCATATTCCAACTCAATCAGAAAAAAATACAGAATGGAATGTACATAGTGCCAAACAAGAACGTGGTTGGTTAGTTCCTATTCCTATCGGTTATCAAGGTATCTACCCTAAATTTGAGGCAGGAGAACTACAACATAGCCGATCCCCACATTACCCAAATCAATACGTTGAAGTTATTTATGGTTTAGGACAATGGGTATTTCCTTATCATCTTAAAGAAAGATTTAGCCAATATTTCTGGCGTTATACCCATACACAAGAGAATTTATTTTTATTCACTCAAGGAGAAGCACAATGACCAAACTTATTACCGCTACTGTTCTTGCTTTTGAACGTCGTCTAGATATTTCTGATGCTATATTTTTCCAAAAATCGGCATCATCTAATCAATTATTTCCTGTAAAAATTACTGAAAAAGCCGTAAGAGGCACAATTTCTAACCGTCTTAAAAATGCAATTTCTAATGATCCAACAAAATTAGATGCTGAAATTGATAAACCTAATTTACAAACTGTTAATGTTGCTGCTTTAGATCACACTAAAGATACACTGGTTGTACAATGGAGCTGTAAAGTGCTTCCTTTCGCAGGTAAACCAAATGTTTGTAATAATCCTGAATATCAGACTGCGCTTGAAACAACCATACAAGACTATTTGGAAAAAATTGGTACCAAAGAATTATCCTATCGTTATGCTTATAACATTATCAATGGTCGCTGGTTATGGCGTAATCGAATGGGAGCAGAGCATATTAAAATTTCTGTCACCATAGATGATGAAATCCTTGAATTTACTGATGTGAAGCAGCTTTCCTTAAATAACTTTAGTTATCAAGATCCACAATTAACCAAACTTATTGACTATATTGAGAAAGGATTTAAAGGTGAACAATTTATTCTAATTAAAGTAGAGGCTGAAGTAAAAGTTGGTGAAGGACAAGAGGTCTATCCTTCACAAGAGTTAGTGCTTGATAATTCAAACAATAGAAAAAGTAAGATTCTGTATCAAGTAAATGGTATTGCTGGAATGCACTCACAAAAAATTGGCAATGCAATTCGTACCATTGATACTTGGTATGATAATAACGCACAATTCCCTATTCCAGCTGAACCTTATGGTGCAGTAACTAATCTGGGAAAAGCTTTCCGTCAACCTAAACAAAAAATGGATTTCTATTCCCTATTTGATAACTGGATCTTAAATGGAGAAGCACCTAGTTTGGAACAGCAATATTATGTTATTAGTGTTCTAATTCGTGGTGGTGTATTCGGTGCAAGTGGTAAGGAGTAGATATGAGTCAACTCACACACTATATTGAGCTAGAGGCCATTCCACAGCTTGAAATCAAACATTCTGATGTGATGGCTTATGCGATGCAAACACTACATCAACTCCTGCCATTTTTTGATGGCAGGATAGGAATAGGCTTTCCACAATATCAGCAAAATTATGGTTTAGGCTGGAAAATTCGCCTTTTCGGTACTGAAATGGATTTAGATTTTATTGCATTACAGTTAGATCCATTACAAGATTATTTTATAATCAATACAATTACTCCTGTTCCTGAAAAAACAACTGCTGTTCGTTACCAAAGAATCCAACATAAGGGTAATAGTGCATTAAAACGAGCTGAAAAGCGGATGAAAGCAAGAGGTAATTTTTCTGATGCAGTTTTAGAAAATATGCGTCTAAAACAACAGCAGGTAAAAAGATACCCTCATGTATTTTTGAAAAGCGCGAGTACTAAGTGTAGTGATCCACTAAATTAGCAGTCCTTGATAGTTTTTTTTCGCTAAAATTGGCGGCAATCCTTGATTATAGCTATGCGGTCTCACTCTGTTATAGTAAAACACATAACGCTTAATATCTTCCTTAGCTTCTTCTAATGAAGAATAACCGTCTTTTAACATCCATTCATATTTAAAACTTCTAAACCAACGCTCCATCGGCGCATTATCCCAACAATTCCCTCGACGACTCATACTTTGTATCAAACCATGTTGTTTGACACACTGGATAAATGCCTCACTTCCATAAATACTGCCTTGGTCTGAATGAAACAACATCCTCTCCGTTCTTTTCGTTGTCAACATCGCATGATTTAATGCATCAATCACTAACGTTGCATCATGCTGTTTCTGCAATCGCCAACCCACGACTTGACGGTGTGCTAAATTCATCACTATCGCTAAATAATGCCATTCCCCCAGTACTTTCACATAGGTGGTATCACCACATAACACCGTTGTCTCTGAGAACGGATTAAATTGCCGATTTAATACATTATTAAACAATGTGGACGCTTTCTCTGAGGTGCCAGGACGCCAACGTTTTTGTGGCTGTTTACTGACTAATCCCTGTTGTTTCATCAATTTTCGAATTAAGGCTAATCCGACCTCAATCCCCTGACTTTTTAGTCTCGCCTTTAAAGTTCGCTTCCCTGCGGAACCTCGACTTTCCTCAAATAACGCCTTTATCTCTACCGCCAAACCGAAATGGTTATTTGGCTTAGCTTGGCGCTTTCTCTTCGCATAATATGTCCGCTCTGAAAGCGCAAATAACGCACAAACACGTTTTATTCCATACGATTTTAATGTCTTTACCGCTTGGTAGCGTTGCGCTCGAGTGACATGAAAATCGCTGTAGCCTTTTTTAGGATTTCTTTATCCTCTTCGAGAATTTTAATCCGTTGTTCAAGTTCTCGTATCCGTTGTTGCTCCGGCGACAGTGGCTTCGTCCCCGGTAAGACATAGCCTTGTTTTTCGGCTTGGACTTGTTTTATCCAACGACGTAAGGCCGTTTCGCCTATCCCTAATTCTAAACAGGCTTGGGCAACGGAATAACCTTGCTCGGTGACTAATTTTACTGCGGCGACTTTGTAATCTGAGCTAAATGTTCTTTTCATTTTAATATCCTCTTTTTGTGATAGTTTACCACCTATTGAGGACTGCAAAATTAGTGTACCACTACAGTAGGCTTGCCCACGAGAAGTGCAACCAAAGGCTGTCACCTTTTTCACATTCGCACCGTAACGTTTCACCGCCTCATCGTCCGACACATACTCAATTTTTTTCTCGTAAAAATCGTTTTTATCGAGATATTCCACGTGGATAATGTTATGCCGTGCTTTTAACGCGGAGTAGCTGCGCTCAAATTCGCCGTTGACCACATTGGCATTGGTGTAAGTCCACACTGGGTCAGCTGGTCGGTCTTGAATGGCAGTCAGTTGCTGTCCGTTCCACACCGGCATCGCCTGGAAAATGGAAGCGAGATCGTTGATTAAATCATAGGCTTGTCGCTGTTCTGTCAGCCAACAGTTGCAGGTCATTCGTGGCTCTGTGCCGCCAAAGCCGTCCGGCACCAACACATCGCAATATTGCGCAATCGCATACAACGCCCATTTATCCACGTTAAAATCGCCTAAGCGTTGCCCCATTCCGTAGCGTTTGTTGGTTAAGAGGTCGTAAAAAATCCACGCCGGGTTATTCGTCCACGCCACCTTAAAACGCCCATCCCATAAGCCGTTATAACTGCGGTCAATCGGGTTGTAATTGTTTGGCACTTTCACTTTAATGCCACGCACCAAGTAATTCCGCTGTGGAATGTTGGAAAAATACTCTGAATCAAACATAATGCCGGCAAGTGCGGTGTTCGGATAGGCAAATTCGGTATCGATAATTTCGGTGTAGCTTGACCAAATGGTCGCATTCTGTAACCGCTGTTTTTCGCTGTCGGCAGTTAATCGCTCCACTTTGATTTGAAACGGCACTTCTGGCAGATTGTCGATCACCATTTGACGTAAATATTGGCTGCTGTATTTGCCGTTAAAATTGACCGGATATTGCTAATTGCCAACCGTGACCACTAAATCCACACTCGCCGCCACGGTGTCGCCGTTATCTTTTTGTTGAAACAAGCTGCGTACACCAAGCGTTAAACGCAACCTTGTGACTTTGGCATCGGTCACCGTGCGAGTCAGTGCGGTCGTTTGCTTCACTTCAGCACCAACCCCAATTTCACGTTCTGAGGTGTTGAAACCTCGCATAATCGCTTGATCTTGCGAACCGATTGTGCCTTGCAACTCCATATTTTTAAAGTTGTAACTGCCATTAGCGTTCTGTATCGGCGTTTTATCTAGATAGATCGATTTGACATTGTCTTTTAAGCCTTGAATTTCTCCTTCGGAAATCACTTCAACAATTTTAATCCGTTGTTTTGAGCGACCGCTTTCCGGTGCTTCATACGGCGTATGTCCGCCACCGCCACCTTTTCCCATCTTAATTATCCTTTTCTAAATTTGCCTTTCTTCGGTTCGGTTTTCTTTTTCATCTCTTCATTCACATTGTAGGTTTCAATCCCCTGTGAAATGATGAGTGAGCCGGTTAAAATTTCCCCATAAGCTAACGGCACCGGTCGCCCTTGTGCCGACAAATTACCCAAATTGCTAAACGAGGTGGATTGCTTTTTCTCCTGCTCCGTGCCGACACTGCCCATTTTCGGTTGAGGGGCTAACATTTGTGAAATACCGCCCAACAACATTGCCGCACCTAACATTAATGGCATTTGTGCCGCACCGGCTAATAATCCGGTTCCGCCAACCGCTGCCCAGCCTAACGGGTTCCAGAATGCCAAACCGATCAAGGCAACACCTAACACTGCACTGAAAATACCGCCACTTTTCGCCCCTTTAATCACCGGCGTAAGATGCACCACGGCGTTATCGTTTAATTTGTAGAGCATATCTTTTTCCAGCGTTGCGGTGGTGACCAGATGTTCACCAATCCGCACTTTGTAATACCCTTGCTGTAAGGCTTGGCGAAAGCCTTGTAATTGACAACACAATGCTCTAATAGCCTCAGCAGTATCATTAACATCTACATCGAACTTATCGCCAAATCGTTTAAGATGCCCGTAAAGTCTAATTGTTGCCATTGTTGGTATCTCCAAATGCTGTGTGTATGTTTAAGCCAATAACCATCGTATAAATCCCGTTTTGATAAGCGTTGTGGGCTGTGATGTAGCACCCAGTTGTCGCCAACATAAATCGCGGCGTGATTCGGCACATCCGCCCCCACTTGCATTAAAATCACATCACCAAGTTGCGGTTCGTCCACCTGCTCAAAGCCGTGTGTGGCCATATTGTCCAGATAAAGATTGCCTCCCTCGTGCCACCAGTCGTCCGCGCGTGCGAAATCAGGGAAATCCACGCCCGACAACATATAGGCATCACGAAATAGGCTATAACAATCGCTTTCACCGTGAACAAACTCACGCCCTAACAGCGGCTTGATATAACGGAATTTATGCACGCTTTCATTGCAAACCAACCACCAATCCAAACCGGGCTGTAGCTGCATTTGTCGGTCAGCAGTGGATAAAACCGGCGCACCGTTCGGATGAGAGTGCACAATGGCAACAATGCCGTCATAATGATTGGCATTTATATAATCTTCTGCGGCAATCTCGAAAAAGTTTTCCGGATCGTCCGCCACATTGCGACAAGGCAAAAAGCGTTGTTGCTTGCCCTCAAAAACGACAAAACCGCACATTTCGTGCGGTTGTTGTGTTTTGGCGTAAGTGAGGAGTTGTGTATTTAGCATTATTGATATCTTCCTTCTTGTGATAACCCCTTGACAAATAATAACTTATTTAAAAACATAAGATTTTCCTAAATTTTAAATTGACAACCCACCTCATCATCTCTATACTTCCATTCAATCCAACCCTGCAGCAGTACGCTATTGTCACTTATCCAGACATTATGCCGACCCTCAGGGTTTTCTTTTATCTATTAGAGAGAATTTATGTCTACCGCTATTTTGATTGATGGAGCTTATTTCATTAAACGTATCAGACATTTTGAACCTGATAACTACTTCAATGCCCAACGTATTGCTGATCTTGCCGTACGCTGTGCAATGCTACACTTATCTGATAAAACACAAAAAAGAGAATTGTATAGAATCTTTTTCTATGATTGCCCGCCCTTAGAAAAGAAAATGCACAATCCTATTAGTAAAAAGGCAATAGATTTTTCTAAATCCGATGAAGCAAAATTTAGACTTAATTTACACCAGTTCTTATTGAAAAAGCGTAAAGTCGCATTACGACTTGGTGATCTTTCTAAAGCAGCAGAATGGGTGATTAAGCCTCAAATTGAACAACAAATTTTAAAAGGGCAACGCGATTTAACTCAACAGCCTTTGACTGAAGAAGAAGTTATCATCAATACCCGTCAAAAAGGTGTAGATATGAGAATCGGGATCGACATCACTACACTAGCGTTAAAACAACAAGTTGATCAAATTGTGTTAATTGCCGGAGACTCTGATTTTGTTCCTGCTGCCAAATTAGCAAGACGTGAAGGTGTTGATTTTATTTTAGATCCAATGCGACAAAATATTCCTCATCAATTAAATGAACACATCGACGGTTTAAGAAGCACATACTCCTTGAAAAAATCTTCTGAAGATTAACCCACCTTATTAATACTCGGGAAACCTCCGAAATTCAGGGTGTTATTTCGCATTTTGCAGCCGGTTAAACAACGGCTGCATTTGTCCTTTTTCGGGTCGCCGGTCGGCATATCCTTTTCATCCGCCACCGGCGCACCGTTATAACCGCACTCACTGGAACGATAAATCCACGCGCAGGTGTCTGCCATCATCATTCTTGCCGGCAGATAAGCATTGTCGGTTTCGGTCGGCAACGCTAGCGTAAAGGTGGCAACATCCTGTTTTAAACTGCTTAACTGTTCAATGATATAAAGGCTGACCAGTTCTTGTGTTGGATCCGCGTGCGGATTGCCCTCACGAAAATTGACAGCATCAAGATAATGCAGATAGACTTGTCGTCGCCGCACCACTGCCCCTACCGCTTCATTAAAATCTACGGCAATGCCGGTGATTAATCCTAACAGATTGGAAACAGTTAAGGTCGGGCGATTGCTCGGTCCATTGCCGTTTAACTCAAAACCGCCGGCTTTGATCGGATAGGCTTTATAAGTTTGCCCTTGCCACACAATGTCTTGATAACGCTCATTTGTGCCGGCATAGAAGCGATAAATTTCGCCTTGTTCACCTTGTCGGTTCTGCAAACTGCGCATATCCACTTCGTACAGCTCAATCAAAGCATTTTGTTCAATTTTGCTTAATTCCAGCTTAAATGCATTGCTCATTGTTTGTGGCATTATGGCACTTCCTCAAATTCACAACTAAATTCACTATAGGTTTGGTTCATTTCAATGCGCCACTGACCGCATACCACTTTTTTACGACTTTTTGTGAACGGGTCATTAA
>NZ_JAQIBB010000079.1:0-71622 GCF_027920745.1 Gallibacterium faecale
AAAAAAATGGTCGGCGAGATAGGATTTGAACCTACGACCCACTGGTCCCAAACCAGTTGCGCTACCAAACTGCGCTACTCGCCGTCAGAATAATGGGGTGGCTAATGAGACTCGAACTCACGACAACCGGAATCACAATCCGGGGCTCTACCAACTGAGCTATAGCCACCATTGAAAAATTTTGTTTGATATTGCGTTACCTTAGCAAATCTACCGAGCTGGCGCGCTCGACAGGATTCGAACCTGAGACCTTTGGCTCCGGAGGCCAACGCTCTATCCAACTGAGCTACGAGCGCTCATCGCGTCGTTGCGGGGCGTATATTAATGACTTTCATTTTGGCTGTCTAGTTTTTTTTTCATATTTTTTTTGTTTGTCGATAATTTGTGCTTTATTAATATTTTTTAGTCGTTTTTCTACTAATTAATGTTCAATTATGAACTTTAATGGTGCAATTCTTAAATTAATACAGCACAAATTTATCCTTATTCGGTCATTTTTATTTGATGATAACACCTTTCGCTTTACGCCAACGGCGTTGAATACGACGAATAAAGCGGGTTACGCGCCATGCTCTTGTAATTGAATAGCCATATAAGAAAATTAGCGCAATAAATCCAAAGAACATTAGCCATTCATTTACATAATAAATCTCGCCTAATATTCCAAATCCAGCACAGATAGCTGCCATCAAAGTAATTGCTAAAAATGCTTGTCTCGAGGTTAACCCTGCTCTGACCATTAAATGGTGTACGTGTAAGCGATCTGGTCTGAAAGGACTTTTCTTTTTCTTTAAACGACGAATCACCACACAAATCATATCAATCAACGGAATTGCAATTAACCATAATGCAGTAATCGGTTTAATTGGGTGCCCCTGGCCTTGGGTACTTAGTAGTAAAATCCAGATCATTGTAAAACCGATCAACGTACTTCCAGAGTCCCCCATAAAGACTTTATTCTTCACCCCAAAGATTGAGAGATTAAACAGAATATAAGGAATAAGGCAAAGAATTAGAGCAAAGCACCATGCTCCCAAATCAACTTGTCCATCCAACATTAACAGGATACCAATCGCTGCAAAGGATACACTTGATAATCCACCTAGCAACCCATCAATACCATCAATCATATTAAATGCATTAACAATAGCAATTGTTGCAAATACTGTAATCACAACACCCGCAGTACCTAATGTTACTTGGAATGGGCCAATAATTTCACCAAGATTATTGAGCGAGAGATCACCAATATAAATCATAGATAACGCTAATGCCGCCTGCACAATCGCGCGTAAGAATGGACTAAGGTCAAAGCGATCATCTAATACACCGATTATCAATAAAATTGTCACACAGGTTAGATAGAGATAAGGCAATCGCATATCGTGCCATTCAAGGAAGTAATAACACGCATTACTAATAAAAAGTGCAATCCCACCAATTAATGGAATTAATCCTTGATGACGCTTACGATAATTTGGTTTATCTACAAGACCAATTTTGACTGCAACTGGACGCATTAAAATTAATGCAAGAAATGAGCTTAAAAACGTTAATAGAAAACTCAACCACATATAAAAAACACCCCTTAAATACGTGTTGTGACATTGATATATTGGGCTGGAATGGTTGCAGAGAATAGCATAAAGTAATCTCTAATACATTTGTTTTTTTTCATTATTTCTTGATTTCAAGTACAATACTGAGCACTTTTAAACAATCATGAGAAAAATAAATTATGACATCTTCAACTACATTATTTGCACAAGCACAAAAAGTCATTCCTGGCGGTGTTAATTCACCCGTAAGAGCCTTTAATGGTGTAGGTAGTACACCTGTTTTTATTCATAAAGCTCAAGGTGCTTATCTCTATGATGAAGAGGGAAAACAATATATTGACTATGTAGGATCTTGGGGGCCAATGGTACTAGGTCACAATCATCCTACTATTTTAAATGCTGTTATTGAAACTGCACAAAATGGATTAAGTTTCGGTGCCCCAACTGAACTAGAAATTAAACTTGCTGAGTTAGTATGTAAACTTGTTCCTTCCATTGAAATGGTCAGAATGGTTAATTCTGGTACAGAAGCAACTATGTCTGCGATTCGTCTTGCTCGCGGTTATACCAAAAGAGATAAAATCATTAAATTTGAAGGATGCTATCATGGACATGCCGATTCTTTATTAGTTAAAGCTGGATCTGGTGCATTAACATTAGGCCAACCTAGCTCACCTGGTGTGCCTGCTGATTTTGCTAAACATACCCTAACCTGCACTTATAATGATCTTCATTCTGTTGAAGAAACCTTTAAACGCTATCCAGATGAGATCGCTTGTATCATTGTTGAACCCGTTGCTGGAAATATGAACTGCGTACCGCCAAAACCAGGCTTTTTACAAGGGCTTCGCCAATTATGTGATCAATATAATGCATTACTCATTATTGATGAAGTTATGACAGGATTCCGTGTTGCACTAGCTGGTGCACAATCTTATTATGGTGTACAGCCTGATCTTACTTGCTTAGGTAAAATTATTGGTGGTGGTATGCCTGTTGGTGCATTTGGTGGTAAAAAAGAGATCATGCAATACATTGCTCCTACTGGCCCAGTGTATCAAGCTGGTACTTTATCCGGCAACCCAATTGCTATGGCAGCAGGTATTGCTTGCCTCACAGAGCTAGCTAAACCAGGAAATGAAGCCTTATTAGCGACAAAAACAAAAACATTAGCTGAAGGCTTAAAAACACTTGCTGAAAAACACCATATTCCATTTGTTGTCAATTATGTTGGTGGTATGTTTGGAATTTTCTTCACTGAAAGTGAAACGGTCGAAAGCTATGCTGATGTGATGAATTGCAATATTGAGCGTTTTAAAACTTTCTTCCATCATATGTTATCACAAGGTGTCTATCTTGCTCCATCAGCCTTTGAAGCTGGTTTTATGTCACTAGCTCATACTGATGAAGATATTCAAAATACCCTCAAAGCTGCAGATGTTGCCTTCCAAGCATTAAAGGCTTAATCACTCTTTATCAAGATACGGCATACTTAATAATATGCCGTTTTCTTTACCCCAAATACGGTAATTTGCTTATTTTTTGGCTAAACACACCTTATTTTGGGAACATTCTTTCTTACTTTGTTGTCTTAATCGTCGCGAAAATTATTTCGTAAGAAATTACTTTTATTCATTAGGGATGTTTATATGACAAAGAAAAAATTTGTATTAACAAGTATTGCTTTGGGATTAAGTGTACTTTGTGCTTCATTACCTAGCCAAGCTAATGTCCCAGTACCTCTTTTAGAAAATACCGCTAATGCTACGCCAAGCTTAGCACCGGTTATTCAACAAGTATTACCTGCCGTAGTCACTATTTCTGTAGAAGGCACCAGCGAAGATTCAGCATCCAATAATCCTTTTGCTGATTTGCCACCAGAATTTCAATTTTTCTTCGGTGATCAATTCGGCGGACGTACACCTCGTCAATTTAAAGGTTTAGGATCGGGTGTCATTATTAACGCTGATAAAGGCTATGTTTTGACCAATAACCATGTTGTAGATGGTGCGGATAAGATTACCGTAACATTAAATGATGGCAGAGAATATAAAGCAAAACTATTAGGTAATGACGCTATGTCAGATGTTGCTTTATTAAAATTAGAAAATGCTAAAGATTTAACTCAAATCAAGATGGCTGACTCAGATAAAGTACAAGTTGGTGATTTTGTAATGGCAGTTGGTAATCCTTTTGGTTTAGGGCAAACTGTTACTTCAGGAATTATTTCTGCTTTAGGTCGTTCTGCTGATGATGGTACAGATAGTTACCAAAATTATATTCAGACCGATGCTGCAGTAAACCGTGGTAATTCTGGCGGTCCATTATTAAATCTCAAAGGTGAGTTAGTCGGTATTAATACGGCAATTATCGCCCCAAGTGGTGGTAATGTTGGTATTGCATTTGCTATCCCGAGCAATATGGCAAATAGTTTAGCACAGCAAATTATCGAATTTGGTCAAGTAAAACGTGGTGTATTAGGTATTAAAGGTGGTGAACTCAATGCTGATCTTGCTCAAGCCTTTGATGTCAAAGCACAAAAAGGTGCTTTTGTTAGCGAAGTATTACCTGATTCTGCGGCTGCAAAAGCTGGCTTAAAAGCAGGCGATATTATTACTGGTTTAAATGACCAAACGATTAATAGTTTCTCTGAATTACGTGCCAAAATTGCAACCACAGGTGCAGGAAAAGAAATGGAAATCACCTATTTGCGTGATGGAAAATCAAATACTGTAAAAGTGAAACTGCAAGCTGATAACGAAACTACAGCAAGTGGTAATACTGTAATCCCTGGATTAGATGGTGCAGACTTAAAAAATTACAATGAAAAAGATCTAAAAGGTGTTGTCATTGCTGAAGTTAAGCAAAACTCTAAAGCAGAACAGCTTGGCTTGAAGAAAGGCGATGTCATCGTTGGTATTAACCGTCATAAGATTAATAATCTTGGTGAATTACGTAAAATCCTAGATAGCAAACCATCTGCGGTAGCGTTAAATATCGTTCGTGGCAACAATAACTTCTACCTATTCATTCGTTAATATTCTCCTTAACGAACCAAGCCTATTCAGTTCCTACTGAGTAGGCTTTTTTATTTTGCCAGCATTGACATAATGCTTCGATTCCTTCCAGCAATTCCTTTTCCGTGAAATTACCAAACCCTAAAACAAATAAACGGCGGTGATAAAAATGAATTGGATACACTTTTATTTGCTGCTGTGTTGCTAACTCAGTAAGTTCTCCAATACTCCTAGATTCATCAAGCAATTCTATTAATAGATAAAATCCTGAACTTTCACCAAAAAAGCGTATTTTCCCAGCATACTGTTTTAAATATTGGCACAACACGTCCATTTTACGTCGATAATGTTTTCGCATCCGATTAATATGTTTCTCAAACTGCCCTTGAGCCATAAAATCAGCCAAAACATTTTGATCCAGACGAGATACAGATGGATTAAAAAAATTAATGGCTTGTCGATAACTATGCAATAAAGACTCAGGTAACACCATAAAAGAGATACGAATAGACGGCATCATTAATTTAGAAAATGATCCTAGATAAATAACTTTATCGTGTTGATCCAAGCTTTTTAATGCAGGAATAGGTTTACCTTGATAGCGAAACTCACTATCGTAATCATCTTCAATTAAATATCTCCCCGTTTTCTGGCTTGCCCAAGATAATAATTGTTGTCGCTCATTAACACTTAATACACTTGCAAATGGATATTGATGTGAAGGTGTAATATACAATAGATCAATATCATGTTCCGATAAGACTGTTAGATCTACTTTTAACGTTTGATTATCAATCGGCAATTTCAAAACCTGATGAGCATAGCTTTGCCATAGTTTTTCTACTACTGGATAGCCAAATTCCTCCATCGCATATTGTGCTTGTTGATTCGGATAACGGTGTTGCCATAACAACATTAATTGAATAAGACAGAGTTCTACACCTGCATTAATCACGATCTGTTCTGCTGAACATTCCACACCTCGAGCAGAACGCAAATATTCTGCTATCTGTTGTCGTAAATTAAGCTCACCTTGTTTATCGCCTAAACTTAATAAATAAGCATATTGTCGAGTAAAAAAGTGTTTCTGGATTTTTTTCCATTTATCAAATGGGAATTGCCGTTCATCGATAACATTCGGATTAAAGTCATAACGCCAACTCATTTGCTGCTCACGAATTGATTGATGACTTATTTGGTTAATCGATACATTGATGGGTAATAATTGTGTTGTCACAAAATATCCCACTCGAGGCTTTGACTCTATATAACCTTCTGCCAATAATTGGGAATAACAATTTTCTACTGTATTTTGACTAATTTTTAAATATTCACATAATTGTCTTTTAGAGGGCAGGACTTCTCCTTGTACCAGTTTCCCTTGATGAATGGCATCTTTAATTTGTTGATAAAGTTGTAAATAAAGCGGTTGAGCTGATGATTTATCAAGTTGATATGCTAAATATTTCATTGAGTTATAAGAATGATTTCTCTAGAAACGTAACGAATAAGAAATAAAAAGAGTTGGCATCGACTAAGAAACCAACTCTTCAGATTGTTTATTAAATCATAATTTAAACATTTAAGTAATCTAAGATACTCTTCGCCGCATCTCGCCCTTCTGCAATAGCAGTCACCACTAAATCAGATCCTCTGGTCACATCACCACCAGCAAAAACTTTAGGGTTTGCAGTTTGTTGCTTAAAGTTACCTTTTACTTCAATACGACCGCGGTTATCTGTTGTTACACCAATATCTGCTAAGAATGGCATAGCATGTGGTGCAAACCCGAATGCGACAATAATTGCATCACAAGGAATAACTCGTTCGCTACCCTCTACAATTTCTGCTCTACGGCGACCATTTTGATCTGGCTCACCCATCGTTGTTTCAACCACTTTAATTCCAGTTACGTGACCTTGCTCTGTTACTACTGCGATAGGCTCTGCCTCAATAGCAACAGGTTGAGCATTAAATTGGAATTTCACCCCTTCTTCTTTCGCATTAACAAACTCTTTTCTACTACCTGGCATATTGGCTTGATCGCGGCGATACACACAAGTCACTTCTGCGGCTTGTTGACGTACTGAGGTACGAACACAGTCCATAGCTGTATCACCACCACCAAGTACAACAACGCGTTTTCCAGCCATCGACACATAATTTGCTGGATTTTGTCCTAGTAACTGTTGAGTATTTGCAATTAAGAATGGTAACGCTGAATGTACTCCTTCCGCATCTTCATTTGGAATATCCGCTTTCATCCCTTGATAAGTTCCTACCCCAAGGAATACCGCATCATATTGTTCCACTAATTCTGATAATTGAACATCTTCACCAATCGTTACGCCTAATTTAAACTCAATGCCCATTTCAGTAAAAATTTCACGACGGCGACTCATTACATCTTTTTCTAACTTAAATGCTGGGATACCGTAAGTAAGTAATCCTCCGATTTCTGCTTGACGTTCATAAACTGTCACTGCAACACCATTGCGGATTAAAAATTCTGCACAGCCTAATCCTGCTGGACCAGCTCCAATCACGGCAACGCGTTTTCCTGAATGAGGCACATCTTTAACTTTTGGACGCCATCCCATTTCAAAAGCGGTTTCAGTAATATACTTTTCAATATTACCAATCGTAACTGCCCCAAACTCCGCATTTAATGTACAAGATCCTTCACATAAACGATCTTGCGGACAAACTCGACCACAAACTTCTGGTAAAGTATTTGTTTCATGGGCTAATTCTGCTGCCTCAATAATTCTTCCTTCATAAGTTAACTTTAACCAATCTGGAATATTATTGTGTAGTGGACAACGGTGCTGACAATAAGGATTGCCACACGCTAAACAACGATCAGCTTGTGCTTTCGCTTGGGTTTCATCAAAAATTTGGTAAATTTCAATAAATTTAGTTTTCCGTTGCTCAAGTGATTTTTTCTGAGGATCAATTCTCGGCAAATCTATAAATTGATATATATTTCCTTGCTGGCTCATGTTCGTTTTCCTTTTATTTATCTTAATATTCGCCTTAACCATTAAGATTAAGGCGATGGAAAATTATTGGGTTACCACACCTAGTTCATTTACGGTACGACGTTGATGTCCTAGTAACGCATTTAGATCATTTGCTTTTGGCTTCACTAACACAAATTTATCTGCGTAATCAGCCCAATTATGCAAAATACGTTCTGCTAAAGGACTATGAGTTTCCTCATAATGACGTGTTAATAAACCACGTAAATGTTCTTGGTGGGTTGGTAAATCGGTAATTGCTAACCCTTCTACTAACTCTGGATTAATTCGGCTACAGAATTTTCCATCAGTATCAAGAACATAAGCAAATCCTCCCGTCATACCAGCACCAAAGTTAATGCCAGTTTTACCGAGTACACAAACCACACCGCCAGTCATATATTCACAACCGTTATCACCAATACCTTCAACAACCGCGGTTGCACCTGAGTTACGTACTGCAAAACGCTCACCAACTCTACCTGATGCAAAAAGATTTCCTCCCGTTGCACCATAAAGACAAGTATTACCTGCAATCGTTGAAAATTCTGGTTGGAAACTTACCCCAGTATGTGGACGAATCACAATTTTACCGCCAGCCATACCTTTACCCACATAGTCATTTGCATCACCTGTGAGATATAGGCTAACGCCACCGGCTAACCAAACACCAAAACTTTGTCCCACAGTACCATTTAAGCGAATATCTACTTTCTTACGTGCATGACCATTATTGCCATATTTATTGGCGATCATTCCTGAAAGTGTTGCCCCCACAGAACGATCGGTATTATTCACATCAAAGGTTAAGTCAAGGTGTTGTTCATCGTTGTAATCAAACGCATCGCCAACTTCTTTCAAAATCGCTTTATTCAATAAGCCTTGATCCATTGGCGGATTGCTTTGGGTGCAATATCTTGCACTACCCGCCGGCACTTGTGGTGCATAAAGTAATTTTGTTAGATCTAAACCACGTTGTTTTGCAGTTTGTCCTTCAATCACACTCAACAAATCGGTACGTCCAATTAAATCTGTTAATTTTTCTACACCCAATTTTGCTAACCACTCACGCACGTCTTGAGCAATAAATTTAAAGTAATTCATCGCTTTTTCTGGTAAGCCATGATAATGCTCATTTCTGAGTTTTTCATCTTGTGTTGCAATACCGGTCGCACAGTTATTAAGGTGACAAATTCTTAAGTAACGGCAACCTAATGCAATCATTGGCCCTGTACCGAAACCAAAGCTTTCTGCACCTAAAATAGCCGCTTTAATCACATCTAAGCCTGTTTTTAATCCACCATCGACTTGTAAACGCACTTTATGACGAAGATTATTTTCAACTAAAGCTTGTTGTGCTTCTGCTAACCCTAATTCCCATGGAGAACCTGCATATTTCACACTGGATAAAGGGCTAGCACCTGTACCACCATCGTAACCAGCAATCGTAATTAAATCTGCATACGCTTTTGCAACACCTGTTGCGATAGTTCCTACTCCCGGTAAAGAAACTAATTTCACAGAAATTAACGCTTTTGGATTGATCTGTTTCAAATCAAAAATTAATTGTGCCAAATCTTCGATCGAATAAATATCATGATGTGGTGGTGGAGAAATCAAGGTTGAACCCGGCACAGCATAACGTAATTGAGCAATATATGGCGTTACTTTATCACCTGGTAATTGACCACCCTCACCCGGTTTTGCCCCTTGTGCCACTTTAATTTGGATCACATCAGCACTCATTAAATAAGCTGGTGTTACCCCAAAACGACCTGATGCAACTTGTTTAATTCGAGAAACACGCTCTGTACCATAACGACGTGGATCTTCCCCACCCTCACCTGAGTTTGAGTATCCTCCCAAACGATTCATCGCTGTGGCTAATGCTTCGTGAGCTTCTGGACTTAATGCACCGATACTCATTGCTGCCGTATCAAAACGTTTATAAAGATTTTCTGCTGGCTCAACTTTATCCAATGTAATCGCTTTACTTTCGTCAATGTTTAATTTCAACATATCACGAATAGTCGCAATTGGACGGTTATTCACAGTATCCGCATATTTTTGATAGATCTGATAATCACCACTATTTACCGCTTGTTGTAAATAGTTCACAACATCTGGGTTATAGGCATGATATTCACCATCTGGCTTATATTTTAACAAACCACCGGTTGGTAACGCTTGACTTGCTCGCCATGCCTGACGTTGTAAATCCTGCATATCTTGATCTAAATCGGCAAATGATGCGCCTTCAATACGGCAAGTAATACGTTTAAAACAAAGTTCTACAATTTCACGGTTAAATCCAACTGCCTCAAATAAATGAGCACAACGATAAGAGGAAATTGTTGAAATCCCCATCTTAGAAATAATTTTGTATAACCCTTTATCAATACCTTTACGGAAATTCAGTAATACAGTGCGTAATGGTTTAGTAATTGCACCACTTGCCACCATTTCACTTAAACTTTCATAAGCAAGATATGGGTAAACTGCGGTTGCACCTAATCCCAACAATACCGCAAAGTGGTGCGGATTACGTGCTGAACCTGTTTCTACAATAATATTGGAATCACAACGTAAGTTTTTCTCAACTAATCGTTGTTGTACCGCCCCAACTGATAACGCAGCAGGAATTGGTACGCGTTTTGCTGAAATTTGACGATCAGATAATACAACTAATACTGCACCTTGACGTGCTGCCTCTTCTGCTTGCTTCGCTAAATTTTCAATCGCTTGTTTTAACCCCATCTCTTCTGGGTTGTAAGTCGCATCAAGAATTTCATGTTTATAGTATTCTTGTGGTAATGCGAGTAATTGCTGCATATCTGAATAGAGCAAGACTGGAGATTTAAAATTAACCCGATGTGACATCCCTTCAGTTTCAAAGAACACACTCATTTCTTGCCCAATACTGGTATTTAAACTCATTACATGCGCTTCACGTAATGGGTCAATTGGTGGGTTTGTCACTTGAGCAAAGTATTGGCGGAAATAATCATAAATCACACGTGGACGAGTAGATAATACAGCAAATGGTGTATCATCCCCCATTGAGCCAACAGCTTCTTGACCATTTTCACCTAATACACGAATTAAACTTTCTAGCTCTTCTTTATCGTATGCAAATTGTTTTTGGTAAGTTAATAATTGTTGCGCATCAAACTCAGCTTGCCCAATCTTATCATCAGGAATATTTTCAAATGGAATCAAACAATGAACATTACGATTTAACCATTCACGATATGGGTGACGTTCTTTTAATTCTTTATCAATTTCTTGTGAGTGAATTAATTTGCCTTGTTCTGTATCAATAACTAACAATTCCCCTGGTCCAATACGCCCTTTTTCAATCACTTCATCAGGTGCGTAATCCCAGATCCCCACTTCACTGGCAATCGTAATTAATTTATCTTGAGTAATTACGTAACGTGCTGGACGTAAACCATTACGGTCTAAGTTACACGCTACATGACGACCATCACTTAACACGATACCTGCTGGCCCATCCCATGGCTCCATATGCATTGAGTTAAAATCATAGAATGCACGAAGATCATCATCCATATCTGGATTATGTTGCCATGCAGGTGGAATAAGTAAACGCATTGCTCGGAATAAGTCCATTCCGCCATTTACAAACAACTCTAACATATTATCTAATGAACTAGAGTCAGAACCTGTTTCATTAACAAATGGTGCGATTGTTTGTAAGTCTGGAATGAGAGGTGTGTGATATTTATAAGCACGCGCTCTTGCCCATGCACGGTTACCTGAAATTGTATTAATTTCACCGTTATGCGCTAAGTAACGGAATGGCTGAGCTAATTTCCATTTTGGCAATGTATTGGTAGAAAAACGTTGATGGAATAGACAAATTCCACTTTCCATACGTAAATCGGCTAAATCCAAATAGAACTTAGGCAAATCTTTTGGAATACATAATCCTTTATAGATAATAATTTGGCTAGAAAAACTACAAATATAAAAATCAGGGTGATCAATACGATTTTCGATACGACGACGTGCCATAAATAAGCGACGTTCCATATCTTTAATTCCCCAACCAGCAGGCACATTCACAAAGACTTGTTTAATAGCAGGTAAACTTGCTGCGGCGATAGATCCCAATACAGAAGGATTAATTGCTACATCACGCCATGCTGTAATCGTTAGCGTTTCTTTAGTTAACTCTTCCTTAATGATCGCACTATATTGTTCAATTAATTCAGGATCTGTTGGGAAAAAGATTTGTCCAACCCCAAAGTTTTTATTGAGCTTAAATCCTTGCTCTTCAGCAATAAAATGGAAAAAACGTTTTGGCATTTGTAAGTGTAATCCACATCCATCTCCCGTTTTACCATCTGATAATACAGCGCCACGGTGCTGCATTCTTGATAATCCTAAAATGGCTGTACGCACAACTTTATGGCTCTGCTCACCTTCAAGATGTGCAATTAAGCCAAAGCCACAGTTCTCCCGAACCTCATCTTTGTTATAAAGCATAATAGATTCCTTAAATGTTGTGTTTATTGTTTTATTATTTATTAGAAGAATTTGAACATACCAAAAAAGGCAAATATTAGTCAAAGCCTTTTTGATAGATTTTACTATTTTTGTTTTTTTATTAATCCTTATATGATTTTTCTCTTTTTTTCTTATACATCTATCAATAAATCTGCTTATATTTAGATGAGAATAATTCTCAAATTTAATAAAAATATTGTGGTTTCCCAAAAAAGAAAACCTCATACTTTTGTTAAGTATGAGGTTTCCAGACTGATGATATTACTGATGACGTTCTTTTAATTTAGCGATCACATCCGCCCACGTTAAATTCGCATCTTGTAGTAATACCGTTAAATGGTAGGCTAAATCTGCTGCTTCACAGATAGTTTCTTCACGATCTTTTACCGTAGCCGCTAACGCTGTTTCTACACCTTCTTCACCTACTTTTTGTGCAATGCGTTTTGTTCCTCTTACATACAAAGAAGCTGTATAAGAACTTGCTGGATCTGCATTTTTCCGCTCATTTAATAATTTTTCTAATTTACTGAAAAAGATCCAATTTGGTGTTTCCGAAATTGCAGAAAAACAGCTATCTGTTCCTTCATGACAAGTTGCACCAACAGGATTAGCTAAAATTAGCAAAGTATCTTTATCACAATCTAATGTGTAATCTACTACATTCAAGAAATTTCCTGAGGTTTCACCTTTTGTCCATAAACGTTGCTTAGTCCGTGAAAAGAAAGTCACTTTCTTCTCTGTCAATGTTTTTGCTAACGCCTCTTGGTTCATATAACCCAACATCAATACTTCACAAGTATCTGCATTTTGCACAATTACTGGCAATAAGCCATCCACTTTTTCCCAGTTAATTGTTTCAATCATTTGTTTTTCTAACATAATCACTACCTAACATCTAATTGCAATATTTTCATGTTTTAAATACTGTTTTAATTCACCAATATTAATAATCTGCTTATGGAAAACACTCGCGGCTAAAGCCCCATCTACATTTGCTTCAATAAAGGCATCACGGAAATGTATCATCTCCCCTGCACCACCTGAAGCAATTAGTGGCACTTGACATACAGCACGTACTTTTTTCAGTTGCACTAAGTCATAACCATTACGCACGCCATCTTGGTTCATCATATTAAGTACAATTTCACCTGCACCACGTTTTTGTACTTCTTGTACCCAATCTATTGTTTGCCAATTCGTTTGGCGAGTACGTTTCTCATCACCGGTATATTGATTTACCCAATATTTTCCTGTTTCCTGTTCAAACCAGCTATCAATCCCCACGACAATCGCCTGTACACCAAAACGATCTACTAATTGATTGATCAGATCAGGATTAGCTAAGGCAGGGGAATTGATTGAAATTTTATCCGCCCCAAACGCAAAAATTTGTTCTGCATCTTCGATTGTTTTAATCCCTCCTGCTACACAAAAAGGAATATCAATTACTTGTGCAACACGTTCTACCCAGCTTTTATCCACCGTACGTCCATCAGAAGATGCGGTAATATCATAAAATACCAGTTCATCAGCCCCCTCTTCTGCATAACGTTTTGCAAGTGGCACAATATCACCAATAATTTCATGATTACGGAATTGCACCCCTTTCACAACTTGTCCATCACGTACATCTAAACAAGGAATTATCCGTTTTGCCAACATTCGATTGCCTCCGCTACTGTAAATTTTCCTTCTAATAAAGCACGACCAACAATCACCCCTGCCACCCCCGAACCTTTGAGCGCTTCAATATCAGATAATGATCCAATACCACCAGAAGATTGGAATTGAATAGTTGGATATTTCTGACAAATTTCACGATAAAGGGCAACATTAGAACCAGCTAACGTACCATCTTTTGAAATATCCGTGCATAAAACGTGTTGTAATCCTACTTGTGCAAAATCGTCAATCACTTGTTCTAATGTCAAGCTGCTGGTTTCTTGCCAACCATGAATTGCAATCAGTTTTTTACCATCAACAATATTAATATCTAATGCCAACACAAATTTTTCGGCACCATATTGCTTAAACCAGGCTTTTACCATTTCTGGTTGTTTAATTGCAGTCGAACCAATGACAACTCGACTTGCACCAACATTCAGTAAATCAGCAACATCTTGTTCACTACGAATACCACCACCAACTTGTACTGGACAATCTGTTGCAGCAATAATTTTACCAATTAACGCTGTTTGGCGAGCATTCGGATCTTTTGCTCCTGTTAAATCCACCAAATGTAACTGTTCTGCGCCTTGTGCCACATAATCAGCAAACTGCTCAATCGGATTATCACTATAAGTTGTTTGTTTTGCATAATCCCCTTGATGTAAACGTACAACTTGACCATTAATCAAATCTAATGCAGGGATAATGATAGATTTTGTCATAAGTAACCTTGCCTTTTACCTTATAGTTTTTCAATAAAATTACGTAATAACTGTGCACCAACCTTACCTGAACGTTCCGGATGGAACTGTACACCATAAAAATTGCCATTATTCAATGCTGCTGAAAATGGGACACCATAATCGCAAGTAGCAATCGTGTGCTGATTTGGTAATACCGCAAAACTATGCACAAAATAGAAATAACTGCCGTTAGGAATATCCGCAAATAAGGGTTGATCCTCTACAAAATTCACCTGATTCCACCCCATATGTGGTAACGGCAACCCTGCTTCTGGTAACTTCTCTGTTTGACCATCAATTAAACCTAAAGTCGATAAATTACCCTCTTGAGAAAATTGTGTCATTAACTGCATCCCAAGACAGATACCTAATACAGGCTGTGTTAATTGTTGAATAGTATTGATTAGATTACGCTGTTGTAAATTATTCATTGCAGCATTTGCAGTCCCCACTCCCGGCAATAATAATTTATCTGCTTGTTGAATTTGGGTTAAATCTCTGCTGATTTCAGCTTGATAACCTAATCGATCAATCGCAAATTTTACCGATGAAAGATTGGCACACCCTGTATCAATAATAATGATTTTCGTCATTCTAATTCCTGTTTATTTTTCTATTGATTTATTCTTTGTTCAAAACTTCAGTATTTTTATTACTTAATCTAGATCTTCTACAGAAGAACTAAATAACTTTCTTGAACAATATTACAGTACCCCTTTACTACTCGGTAATTCATTACCTTCAATACGAATCGCTTGACGCAGTGTTCGCCCAAAGCATTTAAAAATTGCTTCAACTTGATGATGTGTATTTGAGCCTTTTACTTTTAAATGTAAGGTACAAGCTAACGCATAAGTCAGTGACATAAAGAAATGTTCAACCATTTCTGTACTAAAATCCCCCACTTTGTCACGTCCAAATTTCGCTTTAAATTTAAGATATGGGCGACCTGATAAATCTAAGGCGCATTCTGCTTTGCACTCATCCATAGGTAATACAAAACCAAAACGAGCAATGCCTCGTTTATTACCTAATGCTTGTTTCAAGGCTTCTCCTAAAGCTAGAGCAGTATCCTCAACTGTATGGTGATCATCAATGTGTAAATCCCCTTTCACTTCAACATTCATACGGAAACCACCATGTGTAGCAATTTGATCCAACATATGATCAAAAAATCCTACCCCCGTATTAATTTGATTAATACCTTGTTCATCTAACCAAACTTCAACTTTAATATCTGTTTCTTTGGTTGTACGTGTTACCACAGCATGGCGTGGTGAATGTCCTTCAGGTGTAGTATTCTTCGCCAGAATTTTCTCAACAATCAGATCCCAAGTTAATTTTTTCGGATGATACTGTAAGCCTGTAACCCCTAAATTTTCAGCTAATTGCATATCAGTTGCTCGATCACCAATCACGTAGCTATGTTGCTTATCCAAAGCACCTTTCTTCGTATATTTTTTCAACAACCCTAATTTTGGCTTACGACATTCACAACCATCTTCTGGTTTATGTGGACAAATTAAAACATCATCAAACTGAATACCCTGCGAATTAAAAATTTGCATCATCGCATTATGTGGTTTATCGAAATCTGCTTGCGGGAATGAGTCTGTTCCTAGACCATCTTGGTTACTCACCATCACTAAACGGTAACCAGCTTGCTGTAAAGTTAATAGCGCCGGAATAACGTTCGGTTCTAATTTAAGTTTTTCTAAACTATCAATTTGGAAATCTGTTTTTGGTTCGTCAATGAGAGTGCCATCACGATCAATAAAAAGAACATTTTGTTTTTGCATATTAGTTTCCTTGTTGTGTAAATTGGTTAATTGCTTGCATAGTACGTTGGTTTTCTTCTTTCGTACCAATAGTAATCCGAATACAATTTTCTAGTCTTAATTGGCTATTTTGATTACGCAAAATAATGCCGTTATCCCATAAAAATTGGAATAGTTTTTGTCCATTTTTTGCTTTAAATAACAAATAATTCGCTTCGCTTGTATAGACATTTTCCACTAAAGGACATTGTTTTAATTGAGTAATTAACCAACTACGATTAGCAAGCACATCTTCAACACGTTGTTTCATCATTGCCAAACCTTCAGCTGACAACGCTTGTGCTGCAATATCTGCCACTGGCGTTGGCAATGGATAAGGAGCAATAACTTTTTGTAATACTGCAATTAATTCTGCATTGGCTAATGTAAAGCCACAACGTAATCCCGCTAAAGCAAAAGCTTTAGACAAGGTACGGATAATCGCTAAATGAGGATAATTTTTTAATTCTGTCACCATCGTTGCACTTGGACAAAACTCAATATAAGCTTCATCAACAACAACGATTGCTCGTCCTTTGGTCATCTCTAATAATGCGATTAAATCTTGGCGATTTACTAGATTTCCTGTTGGATTATTTGGACTACATACAAACACCACTTTTACACCATCTAATTGGCGTTCAATTTCCACTAGATTTAATTGAAAATCGTCTGTTAGTGGTGCTTTTTTACAATTAATTCCGCAGGTTTCCGCACTGACTGAATACATACCATAAGTTGGCGGGCAATATAAAATTGCATCTTGTTCTGGTTCACAAAAAGCTCGAATAATCAATTCGATACTTTCATCTCCACCACGACTTACTAATACATTCTCTGGTAATACCCCTGCATAATTGGCATAACCTTGAATAACTGCTTGTGGTTGTGCTTCTGGATAACGATTAAAATTTTTACTAATTAAAGAGAAATCGGGAGAAACAGGATATTCATTAGCATTTAACCAAACATCGCCTTTTCCACCTAAACGGCGTGCAGATTGATAAGGGGTCAATGCTTGAATATTTTTACGTGAAAGTTGTGTTATGCTCATACTATTTTTTCCTATCTGTAATAATAAAAAATCCTCTCGAAATTGTCTTCCGAGAGGATTGTGATTGTTGTCGAATGCTCGGAAGATCAGTTAATCTTCCACGCACCATCGCCTGAAAGATTAATCAGGTTGATGATGGTGATGATGGTGATGATGAGCAATTCGAGTAAAATTCATTTGTTTATCCTTAATATAAAAACTGCTAGTTACACTACTGGATTACACAAAAAAATGCAATAGCTTTTCTCGGGAAATTTTTTAATTACAATAAAACGCAAATTTTTCTATCACACCGCCCGATCTGTATAAAGCTCCACTCCAGTCATTAATGACATTTTCTGTACATAAGCTGCAACTTTATTTGGAAATTCAATTCCTTTAACAATCGTTAAATTACGCAAAATTGGGAATAACACAATATCTTCAATAGCTAATTCACCCGAACTCGCTTTTGGACTCACAATCAAATCATTTAACTCTAAAAGATCTTGATTAATTCTAGCGAGATACTCTGGTGTTTGTGCAAGGTTTTCAGCAAAACTACCAATTACCTTACTTTTTTTCATCGTGAAATACTCTACTGACTCAGGCATTTCAAACTCTTTTAAGCCAATTTGCGTAAAACGTGGTAAAACCAAATGATTATGGTAACTTGAAACCTTCTTCAACCATTGATCAACTTCTTCACGCAATAACTCTTTTAAGCAAGGTTCACCAAACTTTTTATCCACATAACGTACAATATCTAGGCTTTCTGGCATTACCATGCCTTCACTATCTGCTAAGATGGGAACGACTTTTTTACCTACTAATTTCATTGGTGTTTCATCGTGATGATTGGCTAATACAATCACATCAACTGGAATATTTTTGAGTCCAAAAATCATTCTTGCACGCACGCAATATGGACAATGTTCATAAGTATAAAGTCTCATCATTTGCTCCCCATTTGAGTTAAATCCATCACTATTCTTCAATAAAATACTCATTTGATCAAGTTTCGTACTTGCCATTATCACAAATAAAAAACCCCATAAGTTTTACCCTATGAGGTCTTTTCAATTTATTTGTTAAACCAACCTATTAGAGTGAGTAATATAATTCAAACTCTGCTGGGTGTGGTAATAAGCGTACACGATCAACTTCTTTGTTTTTCAATTCAATGTATGCTTCGATGAAATCATTGCTGAATACACCGCCACGAGTTAAGAATTCGTGATCTGCGGCTAATGCTGCAAGTGCTTCATCTAATGAACCTGCTACTGTTGGGATCTCTTTTAACTCTTCAGGCGGTAAGTCATAGAGGTTTTTATCCATTGCATCACCTGGGTGAATCTTATTGATAATACCGTCTAAACCTGCCATGAGAAGTGCAGAAAATGCTAAGTATGGGTTCGCACCTGGATCTGGGAAACGCACTTCAATACGACGTGCTTTCGGGCTAGATACAGTTGGGATACGAATTGATGCAGAACGGTTACTTGCTGAGTAAGCTAATAATACCGGTGCTTCATATCCTGGTACTAAACGTTTATAAGAGTTAGTTGTTGGGTTAGTAAACGCATTCAACGCTTTAGCGTGTTTAATTACCCCACCGATGAAGTAAAGTGATAATTCAGATAATCCAGCATATTTATCACCTGCGAATAAGTTCACACCATCTTTACCTAAAGAGATGTGGCAGTGCATACCTGAACCGTTATCACCGAATAATGGTTTTGGCATAAAGCACGCTGTTTTACCATGTTCAAACGCAACGTTATGTACTACATATTTATAAATTTGAGTTTCATCCGCTTTTAAAGTTAATGTGTTAAAACGGCAAGCAATTTCGTTTTGACCAGCAGTTGCCACTTCATGGTGGTGTGCTTCAATCACAAGGCCCATATCTTCCATTACTAAACACATTTCAGAACGTAAATCTTGTGATGAATCGACTGGAGGAACTGGGAAATAACCGCCTTTGGTTGCAGGACGGTGTCCTTTGTTACCACCTTCATATTCTTTATCTGTATTCCAGCTCGCTTCAATATCATCAATTTGATAGAAAGAACCAGACATACCAGTTTTGAAACGTACATCATCAAACAAGAAGAATTCTGGTTCTGGACCAACTAATACACTGTCAGCAATACCAGATGCTTTTAGATATTCTTCTGCACGGATTGCAATTGAACGTGGGTCACGATCATAACCTTGCATAGTAGTTGGTTCATAAACATTACAACGAATTGACAATGTTGGTACGCTGAAGAATGGATCGACCAATGCGCTTTCAGGGATTGGCATTAAAACCATGTCTGATTTGTTAATTGTTTTCCAACCTGCGATAGAAGAACCATCAAACATTTTACCGTCTTCAAAGAAATCTTCATCTACTGCACTTACTGGTACAGAAACGTGTTGTTCTTTACCTCTAATATCAGTAAAACGAAGATCAACAAAACGGATACCGTGTTCTTCAATAAGTTCGAAAACTTTATCAATTGCTTGTGTGTTTGCCATAATCAATCCTCTTAATTTTGGAGTAGTTAATTTATAAAGATAATGTTGTTTTTTTGAATTCAGATAAACAATATCCTATTTTTATTAAAAATAAAATAGATTTTTTTGTTTTTTTCAAAAAAATATCTAAAAACAAAAAATAGGTACCTACATTATTTAATAGCCGTCTGTATTAAAACGCAGTATAATTTGCCACCTTTTCACCCGTTATGCTGTTAACGTTGGGCTTTCTATAAGGCAACAAGCAGTATTCAGTATAACGAAAGCCAAACTATTTCAAAATACTACAACCCGAATAAACGAAGATAATTTTCACATGAAAAACGATTTAGATATTAGTAAGTTGCGTAATATTGCGATCATTGCGCACGTTGACCACGGTAAAACTACGCTTGTTGATAAACTACTCCAACAATCAGGTACATTAGAAGCCTCGCGCACTGGTGATACAGATGAACGTGTAATGGACTCTAATGCTTTAGAAAAAGAACGCGGTATCACCATTTTGGCAAAGAATACCGCGATTAACTGGAATGATTATCGGATTAATATTGTTGATACACCGGGACACGCCGATTTTGGTGGTGAAGTAGAACGTGTATTATCAATGGTAGATAGCGTTCTTCTATTAGTTGATGCGTTTGATGGTCCAATGCCACAAACTCGTTTCGTTACCCAAAAAGCGTTTGCTCATGGTTTAAAACCAATTGTTGTTATCAATAAAGTCGATCGCCCAGGCGCAAGACCAGATTGGGTTGTTGATCAAGTATTTGATCTTTTTGTGAATCTTGGTGCAACCGATGAACAACTCGACTTCCCGATTATTTATGCTTCAGCATTAAATGGTGTTGCTGGTTTAGAACATGAAGAGTTAGCTGATGATATGACCCCATTATTTGAAGCTATCGTGAAATATGTTGAACCGCCAAAAGTAGAATTAGATAAACCATTCCAAATGCAAATTTCTCAATTAGATTACAACAGCTATGTTGGTGTCATTGGTATTGGTCGAATTAAACGTGGTTCAGTAAAACCAAATCAAGCCGTTGTTATTATTGACAGTGAAGATAAGACCCGCAATGCACGTGTTGGTCAAGTATTAGGTCACCTTGGTTTACAACGTTATGAAGAAGATATCGCGAATGCAGGTGACATTATTGCATTAACTGGTTTAGGTGAATTAAATATCTCCGATACTATCTGTGATGTAAATAACGTTGAAGCCTTACCAGCATTAACGGTTGATGAGCCAACTGTAACCATGTTCTTCTGCGTTAATACTTCACCATTCTGTGGCCGTGAAGGTAAATATGTCACCTCTCGCCAAATTCTTGAACGTTTAAATAAAGAATTAGTTCATAACGTTGCATTACGTGTTGAAGAAACCGAAGACCCAGATGCTTTCCGTGTTTCTGGTCGTGGTGAATTACATCTTTCTGTGTTAATTGAAAATATGCGTCGTGAGGGATATGAATTAGCGGTTTCTCGCCCGAAAGTTATTTTCCGCCAAATTGATGGTCGTAAACAAGAACCATTTGAACAAGTTACCATTGATATTGAAGAACAACATCAAGGTGCGGTAATGGAAGCATTAGGTATTCGTAAAGGTGAAGTACGCGATATGGTGCCAGACGGTAAAGGTCGTACTCGCTTAGAATACATTATTCCAAGCCGTGGTCTAATTGGTTTCCGTAATGAATTTATGACAATGACCTCAGGTACTGGCTTACTCTACTCAAGTTTCAGCCATTATGACGATGTTAGACCAGGCGAAATTGGCCAACGTCAAAATGGGGTATTAATCTCAAACGCAACTGGTAAAGCACTCGCTTATGCACTATTCGGTTTACAAGATCGTGGTAAATTAATGATTGACCATGGTGCTGAAGTTTATGAAGGGCAAGTTATTGGTATTCATAGCCGTTCTAATGACTTAACTGTAAACTGTTTACAAGGTAAGAAATTAACCAATATGCGTGCAGCTGGAAAAGACGAAGCTGTTGTATTAGTTCCACCAGTACGTTTCACACTAGAACAAGCATTAGAATTTATTGATGATGATGAATTAGTCGAAGTTACACCAGCTTCAATCCGTATTCGTAAGAAATACTTAACAGAAGTTGAGCGTAAACGTGCTAATCGTACAACGACTAGTACCAGTACACGTTAAATTCTGATTTTCTCCTCCCTCTATTTCGCCTAGAATAGAGGGAGTTTTTTTATTGTTTTGTTGTCATCATGAACACACCACATAAACGTCCAACCTTACAAACTATTGCTGATCATCTCGGTGTCACCAAAATGACGATTAGCCGTTATTTACGTAATCCTGATTCTGTTGCACCTGATACTCGAGAAAGAATCGCTAAAGCAATTGAACAATTCGGTTATATTCCTAATCGTGCGCCAAATATGTTATCCAATGCCAAAAGTCGTGCTATTGGTGTATTAGTACCATCATTAACGAACCAAGTTTTTGCTGATGTGATTAAAGGAATCGAAAAAATCACAGATAAAGCAGGTTATCAAACAATGCTGGCCCACTATGGTTATAGTTTAGAGAAAGAAGAACAACGTGTTGAATCGTTACTTTCTTACAATGTAGATGGTTTAATTTTGTCTGAAAATCAACACTCTGACAGAACCTTAAAAATGATTGAAATCGCTAATATACCAGTGATTGAAATTATGGATAGTAACCAATTAGGCATTCAGCAAGTCATCGGTTTCGATAATACTGTCGCTGCCCAAGCGATGGTGGAAACAATGATCCAACGTGGTCATCAGCATATTATTTATTTTACTGCCCGTATGGATAAACGGACAAAACTTAAAATGCAAGGCTATGAACTGGCAATGAAAAAACATGGATTAACGCCACATAGTATGATCACTGAATTTCCTTCTTCATTTTCACTAGGTGCAGAATTATTACATCAAGCATTAGCTAAATATCCTGATATGGATGGAATTATGTGTACCAATGATGACTTAGCGGTTGGTGCATTATTTGAATGCCAACGTTTAGGCATTAATGTGCCTGAACAGATTGGTATTGCTGGTTTCCATGGTCATGATGTTGGGCAGGCTATGAATCCTCAACTCGCCAGTGTAATTACCCCACGTCTTGCTATTGGCCAACGTGCAGCAGAAGAGTTGCTAAATCGCATTAATGGTATCCAACAGCAAAGTAGCATTATTGATCTCGGCTATCATATTCATATTGGTGAAAGTATTTGATTTTACAAAAGCCAGATACAAAATTGCCTTAGCGACTAACTAAGGCAATTTTTTTAATTAATTGTTTACTCATCTTCTTTTAGCAAACTTTCTTTGGCTAAAGATAAATATTGCCACATTGACCATACGGTTAAAATCACTGCCACATATAAGGCAATGATAGCAATGATCTCCATGGTTGGGTTATAACGCCATAATAAACCAATTAACGCTATCATTTGTGAGGTCGTTTTTACTTTACCTAACCAAGACACCGCAACTTTATTACGATCACCTAATTCTGCCATCCATTCACGTAATGCAGAAATAATAATTTCTCGAGAAATCATTACAATAGCAGGAATGGTAATCCAAAATACATGGTAGTGTTGTACTACTAACACTAACGCTGCTGCCACCATCACTTTATCAGCAACAGGATCAAGAAAAGCACCAAAACGCGTTGTTTGTTTCCATCTTCTCGCTAAAAAACCATCTAGCCAGTCAGTTACTGCCGCTACGGTAAAAATAATTGCGGTCCATAATGGCGCCCAACTAAAAGGTAAATAAAATAAAATAATAAAGAATGGAATCAGTACAACTCGAAAAAAGGTTAAAAAGGTTGGAATATTTAATTTCATCTTGATCACCAGATCACTTAACACTACGCATCACTATTGTAAACATATTCACTGGCTTTGCCTATAAGCAAAATCAATGTTTTAAAATTTCAAAAATTTTTTCGGCTAATGCCCGAGAAATCCCCGGAACTGAAGCGATTTCTTCCACAGTAGCCGCTTTGACACCTTGCAAACCACCAAGATATTTTAATAATGCCTGACGGCGTTTTGCCCCAACACCTTCGATACTCTCCAGACCACTCTGCATAAAGGCTTTTTGCCGTTTCTTACGATGTCCTGAAATTGCATGATTATGCGATTCATCACGAATATGCTGAATCAGGTGTAAGGCTAAATTATCAGGTTCGAGATGAATCTCGCGCTCTGAACTACCGATTAATAGAGTTTCTAAACCAGCTTTACGATCAACCCCTTTTGCTACACCAATCAGAAGCGGTTTATCTTTATTCCAACTTACCTTTAATTGTTCAAATACCGATAAGGCTCGATTTAATTGTCCTTTTCCACCATCAATAAAAATGATGTCAGGAATTTTATCGGCACTCAGATCTTTGTCATAACGCTTATATAATGCTTGCTCCATCGCTGCATAATCATCACCATGAGTCCCTTCAATATTAAAACGGCGATATTCCGCTTTTAATGGCCCTTCTGCGCCAAATACCACACAAGAAGCCACGGTATTTTCTCCCATAGTATGACTAATATCAAAACACTCCATACGTTGAATTTTTGTGATACCTAATAAGGTTTGTAGCGTTTGATAACGTTCCTCAATTCGTCCTTGTTGTTGTAATTGCGTTGTCAGTGCCACTTTGGCATTAGTTTGTGCTAACTGCAAATAGCGATTCTTATCCCCTTTCACTTTATCTTGAATCTGAATTTGTCGCCCAGCCTGTTCACTAAGTAAAGTTTCCAACATACTTTTATCGGCTAAGGTATGATCTAATACAATACTATCTGGAATACTACGTCCTTGATGCGCTTGTAAATAAAATTGCCCTAAAAAGGTTTCAATAACTTCTGATAAAGTCGTATCTGCTGGAATTTTAGGGAAATAACTACGATTACCCAAAATTTTACCATGACGAATAAATAATACTTGTACACAAGCCAAGCCCGATTTATACGCAATCGCAATAATATCAATATCATCAAGGCGATCATTACTCACAAATTGTTTTTCCATCACTGAACGAACCGCTTGAATCTGATCACGAAAGCGGGCTGCATTCTCAAAATCCAATTCTTGACTAGCCTGCTCCATTTTCTGAATCAAATGAGTGACAACTTGTTGATCTTTACCTTGTAAAAATAATCGTGCTAACTCAACCTGTTGTTGATACTCTTCATCACTCACATAACCCGCAACACAAGGCGCTAAACAGCGTTTAATCTGATACTGTAAACAAGGTCGCGAACGGTTGTTATAGATACTATTTTCACATTGACGTATTGGAAATAGCTTTTGCATTAACGATAAGGTTTCACGCACTGCTGATGAGTGTGGATAAGGGCCAAAATACTCTCCTGCTATTTTTTTCGCCCCACGATAAGAGGTAATACGAGGATGTCGTTCATTCGTTAATAAAATAAAAGGATAAGACTTATCATCTCGCAATAACACGTTATAACGTGGCTGATACTGCTTGATAAAATTATGCTCTAGCAGTAAAGCCTCAGTTTCTGAATGTGTGATTGTGGTGTCAATGTGATCAATCGCAGCAACTAAGGCTTCTGTTTTTTTACTACTAACTTGCTTTCTGAAATAGCTTGAAAGGCGTTTTTTTAAATTTTTTGCCTTACCAACATAAATAACCGTGTCATTACGATCATACATCCGATATACACCAGGTTGCTCTGGCGCATCGCGTAGAAAAACTTTTGCATCAAACATTGGCTTTAACGTGATAATAATTCTCGTACTTTAACCAGATCTTCCATTGTATCCACGCCAACAGCGGGAACTTCTAACGCTAGCTCACAATGAATACGTTCACCATTCCATAATACCCGCAACTGTTCTAGTGATTCACATTTTTCTAAGCTTGTTGGCTGCCAAGTAACATATTGACGAATAAAGCCTGCTTTATAAGCATAAATTCCGATATGGCGTTGATAATGTTGCTGCTCGATCGCTAAATTAGGAATCTGTTCTGGCTGTTGATACACCGTAGTAAATTGATCACGATGCCAAGGAATCACAGCACGCGAAAAATAGAGTACATAACCATTTTTATCCGTTAATACCTTCACCACATTCGAATTGAATAACTCTGTTGGATCATCAATTTCAACTGATAAAGTTGCCATATTCACTTGATATTTTTGTAAATTTTCCGCAACCTGTTTCACAATCACAGGTGGGATTAAAGGTTCATCTCCTTGAATATTCACAATGATTTCATCATCTACCAACGCTAATTGACTTACCACTTCAGCCAAACGCTCAGTACCTGAAGAGTGGTGTTCTGAAGTCAAACATACTTCTCCACCAAAAGCATTAACCACTTCTACAATTTGTGGATGATCCGTTGCTACAATCACACGTTTAGCGCCAGATAACTGTGCTTTTTCCCATACATGTTGAATCATCGGTTTACCTGCAATATCTGCTAACGGTTTTCCCGGTAAACGACTAGAGGCATAACGGGCAGGAATAATCACACTAAAACTCATTTTAGGCTCCTTGTGCTTCTGATGTAGAAGGTGATGCGAGAGGTACCGCATTTTCAGGTAATAAAGCGGGTATTCCATTAATCACTGGATAAGCTAGCTGTTCATTTTGACAAATAAAACGCTGTTGTTCCGCATCAAAACTTAATGGTTGATGACAATGCGGACAAGCTAACATTGAAATAACTTTTTGTTTCATTCTTAGATGACCTTAGACATAATTTTTTCAATTAAATGATTTAACTGCGTTGTTTCAATCTGTGCAGAAACAGGAACGTACCACCAATTCTCCTGTGCAAAAGCGGTACATTTCACGGCATCTTTTTCTGTCATCAATAAAGGGATCTCTGCATTATCAATAGGCTGAAAATCTGTTGCTTGAAAAGCATAATGATCAGCAAACGCATACTGTTTTACCAATGTTAATCCCTGCTGCTGCAAGGTGGCAAAAAAGCGAGGAGGATGCCCAATTCCTGCTACTGCATTGACTTGTGAAAAAGTTGTCAATAAGCGCTGTTCACCTGTGACTAAATTTATGGCGACTTCGGGCGCTAATTGCATTGCAATTTCGCCATCTTGTGCAATTCCGCCATTACAGATGACTGCATCAACTTCGGCTAAACGTTGTTGTGGTAACTCACGTAACGGTCCAGCAGGCAATAGATGTCCATTCCCAAAACGGCGTTCGCCATCGACAACAACCAATTCCACATCTCGTTGTAACTTATAATGCTGCAAACCATCATCACTGATAATCACTTGTGGATGGTAAGCTTTATATAACAACTCTATACTTTCACGGCGATTAGGGGAAATTGCAACTGGTGCTGAGGTACGCTTTGCAATTAAAACAGGTTCATCACCCGTCTTTTGTGGATCTGAATTAGCGCAAACTAAAAAAGGATATTCTGTACTTGATCCACCATAACCACGTGAAATAACACCGACACGAATACCTTTTGCTTGTAATTGTTCTACTAAACAGACGACTAATGGCGTTTTCCCATTACCACCAACAGAAAGATTGCCTACTACGACCACTGGACAAGGTGCTTTCCAACTAGCAAAAATCCCCGTTTGATAAGCCTTTCTCCGTAGATAGGTGATTAATTGAAATAACCAAGCGAATGGTAATAGTAACCATTGTAACCACGACTGTTGATACCAAAATTTCATATTACCTCTGATTAACCATCAAATTGCATTTTATGCAACTGTGCATAAACTTGCCCTTGTTGTAATAGCTGTTGATGTGTGCCTCGCTCTACAATTTGTCCTTGATCGATAACAATAATTTCATCAGCTTTTTCAATGGTAGATAGACGGTGAGCGATAACAAGTAATGTTTTGTGTTGCTGTAGCTCTTCTAATGCTCGCTGAATTGCACGCTCTGATTCTGTATCTAATGCAGATGTCGCTTCATCTAAAATTAACACGGACGCATTACGTAATAATGCACGTGCAATAGCTAAACGTTGACGTTGCCCACCAGATAAAGAAACTCCATTCTCACCTATCATGGTATCTAACCCATGTTCCATTTTTTCAATAAATTCCATTGCGTGCGCCGCTTTTGCCGCAGCAATAATCTGCTCACGGCTATATTTTTCAGTAGCGGCATACGCAATATTATTCGCCACCGTATCATTGAATAAATGAACTTGTTGCGAAACCACAGCACAATGCTGACGTAAATTGGCTAAGGTATAATCCTTAATATTATGTTCATCTAAATAAATCGCGCCTTGTTGAATGTCATAAAAACGCGTAATTAAATTGGCAATTGTTGATTTTCCTGATCCAGAACGTCCGACTAATGCAACGGTTTTACCTGCTGGAATTGAAAAAGAGATATGTGATAGTGCAGGTTCATCTTTCCCTTCATAATAGAAGCTTACATCATCAAACCTAACATTCCCTTTTACTTGTTCAGTAATGTACTGCCCTTGATCTTCTTCTTTCTTTAAATCAAGAATGGCAAATAAGGTTTGACACGCCGCCATACCACGCTGAAACTGTGCATTAACATTCGTTAATGATTTTAACGGACGCAATAAAGCAAACATAGAAGAGAAAACTAAAGTAAAATCGCCAGCAGTGAGTTGTCCCCCCATCATCGTTGGTACAGTAGCAAGATAAAGCACAACCGCTAAAGCAAAAGACGCTATAATCTGTACGATCGGATCAGAAATTGCGCTCATTGCCATCATTTTAAGGCTTTTTCTACGCATATCATCACTAACTAAATTAAAGCGTTCTTCTTCTACTTTTTGGCCGCCAAAGGAAAGCACTACACGATGCCCTTTCAACATTTGTTCCGCACTGGCAGTTAATTCCCCCATTGAGTTTTGCATATTTTTACTTAAACGGCGGAAATGTTTAGAAACAATACGGATCAAAATCGAAATAACTGGACCAACGACAAATACCACTAAAGATAACTGCCAACTGGTATATAACATTAACGCTAATAAAGAAATGACAGTGGCACTTTCTTTAACAATAGTAATTAAGGCATTAGACGAAGAGTTTGCTACCTGTTCTGAATCATAAGTAATTCGAGAAAGCAATTTTCCAGCTGCTTGGTGATCGAAGAAACTCACCGGCATATACATTAAATGCTTAAATAGCATTCGCCGCATCACCATCACCACATTGCCTGATACCCATGACAAACTATAATCTGAGACGAAACTGGTACATCCACGCAATATGATTAATAGGATGACAATAATAGGTAGCCATTTGAGAAAAGTCAGATCTGCCTTGCCAAAGCCTTCATCTAATAATGGTTTTAATAAATAAATTAATCCAGCTTCAGTTAAGGCATTAAATACTAACGCAATAATTGCAACTAAAATCCCTAATTTATATTGCCAAATCATTGGCCATAGGCGTTTAAAGGTCTCTTTCGTAGAGTAGTCTTTATCATTCATACAAAGAATTTTATGATATAAAAATAAAATTAAAGCGCTATTCTACCTTTAATCTGCTATTTCTCCAACCGCCCACCTCATCCAGCTGGTTAAACCACGCCGTCCTTTGATGACGCTCAGTTGTAATGATTAATTCATTATTTCGCATAAAGCATAATCTAATTTGTCCATCCCACCCCGTATTCAAAATTTGCATTTTCTGCATCGCTAAACGTTCTAACACCTCTGAATGTGGAAAATGCCAACGATTTCCCAAACCAGAAGAAATTAATGCAATTTTTGCATCAATTTGCTGTAAAAAAGGCTGACTCGTCGAGGTTTTACTCCCATGATGGGCAATTTGTACGATATCGACCTTTGGCAAAAAAGATAAATAACGCAATTCGCTCTTTCTATCCAAATCCCCTGTTAGCAATACTTGATACCGCCCATCCTCTATCAACAATACACAAGTATGCTGATTACGAGCTTGGGCGACAATCTGTTCTGGCGCTAGCATCGAAATACGCAAAGTACGCCATTGCATCTCTTTACCACGCATACAAGGTAACGGTGAACGATTGGCATAAGTTACTTGGGAAGGTGTATAGAGCTCTGCTTTGGGGTAATGCATTAATAATTTAGTCGCTCCGCCACTATGATCATTATCATCATGACTCAATATAATTTTCTCTAGTTTAATCCCTTGACGTTGTAAATAAGGCAAGATCTCTAATTCCGCCATACTTCCACCTTGCCAACTTGCTCCAGTATCATAGAGAACACCTTTATCACCTTGGCGAATCAACACAGATAACCCTTGCCCGACATCTAACATTTCTAACGACCATCTTGTTTGCCAATGCTGATAATAGTGGTGTCCTAACAACATCAACTGCCAAATTAAGCCCACTATCACGCTTATAATCAGATAATGTAACCGTTTTATATCTGGTAGCTGTTCTCGATTAAAACTGATTATTTGAGGCTGTAATTGAGCTAATAAGGTGCTATTTTTGTTTAAGTGCTGCTTCTGATAGTAAACATACCACCCTATAATCAGCACCATACACAGACAAATTAATCTCACCCACAATGATTCTGATAAAGAAAATTCACGCCATGTTGTTTGCCATGGCATTAACCACTCTAAACTTTTTGTTGCGATTGTTACACACCATTGCCAACTTCCTAAGCCATTGAATGTAATAATTGACAGCAAAATGCAAGGGATCAGTAATAAACTAAATAGCGGTACAATCCATAAGTTAATTAATACATTTTGTAGATTGATACCATGAAAAAATAACAAGGTAATTGGCGTAAATAGTAAGCTTAAGCCAATTTGGATATGCAACAAACCCAACAGATAATAAGGTACCTTTCCTAATTGTGATAATGGTTTTCCTCGCCACTGCCATACGGATAAAGGCAGTAATTCATTCCATACTAATAAACAGAAAACAGCTGATGCCGATAACCAAAAGCTATCACTTAATAAAATAATGGGATCAAACATAATAAAAAGGGCAAGGCAACGAAGATAGAGTTGCCACCAAGTAAGATGACATCGCCGAAAACGTAATAACAATAATAAAATTAATCCAATAGCAGCTCGCGTTGTTGGAATAGAGAAATCAGCTAAATAGCTATAAAAGATCGCCAGTGCACCACCACATAATAGTGGTAAGATTGGGGTAATCTTGCGAGTAGGTAAAAGATATTGAATCCCTCGTCCCACTAACAACCCAAAGAAAAATACTAGACCAATATGTAATCCTGAAATAGCAATTAAATGCGCAGTTCCGGTTTGTTGAAAAAGTCTTAATTGTTCTTGTGTTAAATGGTATTTTTCAGCAAAACCTAATGCCAATAATAATCCTGTACTAGGGTGATCCTTTAATTGCCGTTCTGCAAAACGCAGTAAATGTTGGCGTAAATTAGGTTGATCGGACAATAATCTTGCTTGCTTAACATTAGCCGTTCCCACAATTCGGTTGGCATAAAACCATTTTTGCCGTTGGAATCCACCTTGATTTAATCTTGAAGTAAACGGTTTTAACTTAATTTCTCCTCGCCAAATTTGCCCTGATTGTAGCGGTTGTTTTGGTAGCCAAGTAAGATAAAAACGATACTGCTCCGCAGCTTCTGTCGTTTGTAATAATGCGATTGCAGTTTGGTAATCGCCTTGATGAAGTACTTTTTCAATTTTGATGATAACTGGTTTTGTATTCGCAAAATAAACTGGTACTTGCTGAGTTTGTATCACTAGTCCTTTTATATTGATAACACTCCATACGCCTGAAATCACTATCGCCACGACTATCAATGCCAATTGTTTTTTCTTTTTCCACCAACATACAAGGGTACAAACAGACAGCACTATTATTAATCCTAACTGCCAATCAGAAGCTTGTAACCAAGTTAAAGGGAGATACATAATTGATAGGCAAACGACAATCAAAACTAAACAAATCCGCTCCATATTTTTACAATGAAATTATTTTTAGATTCATAATTCTTTAAGTAAACACTTTAATCTTCTTTTATCTTATTGAACAAAAACCAAACAGCAAAAATGTGAACTCTCTCGAGAATTTACAAAAAACCGCTTTTTTCACTCTAATTTCTGTATAAATAAACAGCAATCTCACAAATTTCGTTTGCTAAAAATTAGAAGTTCTGCTATTTATATGCGGCTTTTTGGAAGACCCCTCCAAGCAGTATAAAAATTGGCGGAAATTTGTATTTAACAACCTCCTAAATATTGATGCATTACTCGCTCATAATGGAGTTCCGACAGTTGCTTGTATTATCAATTTTGGTGTCTAGGAGAGATTAAACATGACAGCAAACACGCCAAAATCATCACTAAGTATTTTAGCTCTTGCCGATGTAGAACCTTATCAAGAGAAAGTTGGTGAAGAATATATGAATGAAGCTCAACTGCTTCATTTTAAAAAGATTTTAACTGCATGGCATGCTCAAATTGTTGGTGAAGCAGATCGTACCGTTACGCATATGCGTGATGAAGCATCAAATTTCCCAGATCCATCTGATCGTGCAACCCAAGAAGAAGAATTTAGTTTAGAATTACGTAACCGTGATCGCGAGCGTAAGTTATTGAAAAAAATTGAACGCACCATTAAAAAGATTGAATCAGAAGATTTTGGTTATTGCGAATCTTGTGGTGTAGAAATCGGGATCAGACGTTTAGAAGCAAGACCAACAGCAGATCTCTGCATTGATTGTAAAACACTTGCAGAAATTCGTGAAAAACAGATCGGTGGTTAATTTTTTACCATCGTTTAACTCAATGTATTGTAACGAAAAATTCGCTTTCCTCTCCCTAATTTAATTAGGGAGAGGTTCTTATTTTTAATAAGAAACAGATAAGTCATAACTGAGGTGAACTATTTTTAATTATATTCGTAAACTCTTTCATAAAAGTAATACGAAAGAGGAAACTATCCAGCCTGCTAGTCAACCCACAATCGAAACTAGCAAGAAAAAACAAACAGAAAGAAAGAAAACATCACAACGCAAAGCATCTTCTGCTGTGCATCGTTCACATATCCTAAAAGCTTCAGATTACGGTATTTATCCTCATCTTATCAGCCGTCAAGCTCTTCAAGTTATTGAAAAATTACAAAATAATGGTTTTGAAGCCTACGTTGTTGGTGGCTGTTTACGTGATATTTTATTAGAGAAAACCCCTAAAGATTTTGATATTGCGACCAATGCACGTCCTGAACAAATTCAGAAGATCTTTCAGCGTCAATGCCGGTTAGTTGGGCATCGTTTCCGCTTAGCGCATATTCTGTTTGGTAAAGAAATCATTGAAGTAGCAACTTTCCGTGCAGCACACGATACCGTGAATAATGATCAATTTGCTAAACAAAGTGCGGAAGGTATGTTATTGCGTGATAACGTATATGGTAATTTAGAAGATGATGCTGCACGCCGTGATTTCACAGTGAACGCTTTTTATTACAATCCAAACAAAGATCAGTTATATGATTTCTTTAATGGCATTAAAGATTTACGTGCAGGCCGTTTAGTTTTAATTGGTGATCCTGTTCAACGTTATCAAGAAGATCCTGTGCGAATGCTACGTGCAATTCGCTTTATGGCAAAATTAGAAATGTTTTTAGATAAACGTTGTGAACAACCAATCTATGAACTTGCACCATTACTACAAAATATCCCAGCAGCACGTTTATTCGATGAATCATTAAAATTACTACAAACTGGGCAAGGTGAAAAAACCTATCATCTCCTTTATAAATATCAATTATTCCAACAACTTTTCCCTGTATTAACGCCATTTTTCACTGAAAACGGCGATTCATTTACTGAAAAGATGTTAATCAAAGCATTACGCTCAACGGATGAACGTATTGCAGACCATTTAAGAATTAATCCTGCCTTTTTATTTGCAGCATTCTTTTGGTATCCGTTACGTGAACGAATTGAAATCTTAAAAAATGAAGGTGGTTTGAATAATTTTGATGCTTATTCTTTGGCAAGTAATGATTTACTCCATCTCGTCTGCCAACGCGTTGCTATTTTACGTCGTCATACCGCAACTATTCGCGATATTTGGTCATTACAACTGTTATTTACTAAACGCACCGGTAAACGTCCACAATTAACCTTGGAACACCAAAAATTCCGTGCTGCTTATGACTTACTTGCTTTACGTGCTGAAATTGAGCATGGTGAAACGATCGAATTAGCAACATGGTGGTACGAATATCAACAAAGTAATACTTCACAACGTAATGAATTAATCCAAATTCAACAAAAACGACAAGCTGAACATGGTGTGCCAAATAAACGCAAACCACGTCGTCGTTACCGTAACAATCGCAAGAAAAGACGCTTTAGTGAAAATAAACAATAACTGATGAATAATGTTTACATTGCTTTAGGCAGTAATCTCAATCAACCTATTTTACAACTGACTACTGCCTTAGATTATTTACAACAGCAGCCCGCTATTCAACTTATTGCGGTCAGCCCGCTCTATTCTAGTAAACCGCTTGGTCCACAAGATCAGCCTGATTATGTAAATGCAGTTGCGCAAATACAGACCTCCCTTGAGCCGCTTGCGCTGCTTGACCTATTACAATCAGTTGAACAACAACAAGGGCGAATACGTTTACGCCGTTGGGGTGAACGCACACTCGATCTTGATATTTTGTTATTCAATCAGGAAATTATTGATACGGAACGTTTAACCGTACCGCATAAAGAGATGAAAAATCGGGAATTCGTCCTAATCCCGTTATTTGATATTGCACCACAACTGATACTGCCTGATGGTGAATCACTTGCCACCGCAGTAATGCCTTTTCGTCAGCATACGATGCAGAGAGTGGCACAATATCCACTCTCTCCTAAATAACATTAATCAAATAACTGTTGCCACACTTCACCAATAAAAGTACGCATTTCAGCAAAAGGCATTTCTTCCACTACTGAATTTTTGCCAGCTAAATTTAAATGGTGAATGTGGTTGCGTAGTTCAACATAAATATCTGTTAAGCGTTGTCCAATTTCGGCTGAAATCACTTGGTATTTCACCATATCCTCAAAAATACGTACATTATCAGACCAAGTTGCCAATTCTGGGGTTGTTGGTGCATTTGCTAACATCAAATATTGTGCAATAAATTCAATATCGGTAATCCCGCCACGATCTTTCTTAATATCAAAGTAACCTGCTGGAGTATGCGATAAATGTTCATACATCTTTTCTCGCATTTCTCGCACATCGTTTTTTAAACGTTGTTGATCTTGAGCTGTCGATAACACGGCACGGCGAATTGAATTAAACTGCTGACGCATCACTGTTTCTCCATATACTGCTCTTGCTCTGACTAAGGCTTGTTTCTCCCAAGTCCAAGCTTCATTTTGTTGGTAATCATGAAACGCATGAATTGAGCTGACTAACAACCCTGCACTGCCTGAAGGACGCAATCGCATATCGACTTCATATAAAATCCCAGAATTTGTATTAATATTAAAGATACTATTAATCTTTTGTGCCAAGCGTAAATAAAACTGCCCACTATCAATACTACGTTTCCCCCCAACAGTTTGACCATTCGCCGGTGCATCATATAAAAATACTAAATCTAAATCTGATTTATACCCTAATTCAATGCCTCCAAGTTTTCCATAACCAACCACTAAGAACGATTTCTCATCACCTTGTAAATGATCCGGCGTACCAAAACGCTGTGTGACTTGTCGCCATGCTAAATTAACGACACTCGCAATAATCGCTTCCGCTAAATAAGTTAAATGATCACTCACCTTCATGACAGGCAATGCACCTAAAATATCAGCAGCAGCAACACGTAATTGCGTTGCTAACTTAAATTGGCGCAGCACATCAATCATCTGTTCTTCATCTTCTTGTGGTACACGTAACAAATAATGTTCTAATTCTGCTTGATACTGTGTAAATGGCGGTGGTGATAATAAGGTATTAGGATTTAATAACTCATCTAACAACAGTGGATAATCTGCAATCTGTCTTGCCACAAAAGGCGAAGCACTACACAATTTCATTAATAATGTACGTGAATTTGGATTTTCACGTAGCAATTCCAAATAGGTAGTACGTGTTGCAATTCGGCCAATAATTTCTAAAATCCGAGGAACTAATACTGCCGCTTGTTCCATTGCTAGCATTTCATCAATTAATACAGGTAACAACTGCTCTAATACATCCCGTCCTCGAACACCAATAGATTTGCGTAAGATATCTTGTTTAAACTGCCAAAGATCTTCAGCAATTTTTTCCTGATTATCAATTGCCAATGAAGCTAATAACGTGGTCACATCTTGCAAATTAAAACTGATACCAAGAAAGTCCTGCCATTCACTTTCGGTCGCTTCATCTTTTTCATCTTCACTGCCAATCAAATGGTGGAACACTTCTCGCACATTTTGTTGGTGTTGAGTCAAAATTTGATAAAAACTTTGCCAATCATAAATTGGATACTCTAGCGTCACCACCTGCCCTTGTTGATTAAAATAAGTAAATGCACGGCAAGCTTCAACTAAGCGTTGTTTATCCTGTTCATTGGTTGGCAACAGTTGAGTTTGCTGATCATTAATCGCTTGTAATACATTCTCCACTCGTCTTAAAAAGAGGTACGCTTGTGATAAATGGTTCGCTTCCAACTGTTTTAACAAGTCTAACTCGACTAATTTCGGTAAGATGGCTAATAACTCTCGTTGTTGTAAGCTCTTTTCACGTCCACCACGAATAAGTTGAAAAACTTGTACAATAAATTCAATTTCTCGGATTCCACCTGCGCCTAATTTAATATTATCAACTAAACCACGCCGCCGAACTTCCGCATTAATCTTTTGCTTCATATCACGCAAGGACTGGATCGCACTAAAATCAATATAACGGCGATAAACAAATGGACGTAACAGTTGATTCAAATAGCGATGGTTAATATCGTTGCTATCTTCCCCCATAATCCGCGCTTTAATCATGGCATAACGCTCCCAATCTCGCCCTTGTTCTTGGTAATAATCTTCCATTGAAGCAAAACTGAGTGCTAATGCACCCGCATCACCAAACGGGCGTAAACGCATATCAACCCGATACACAAAGCCATCAATCGTTTGTTGTTCTAATGCTTTAATAAAACGTTGCCCTAAACGTACAAAGAATTGTCCATTATCAATACTTCGTCTTGCGCCTACGGTTTCACCGTGATCTGGATAAGTAAAAATGAGATCAATATCTGATGAAAAATTCAGCTCTCTACCACCTAATTTTCCCATTCCTAAAATAATTAATTTTTGTGCTTCACCTTCCGAATTCATTGGTGTTCCTAATTCGGCACATAACTTTTCATATAACCAATCTTTGGTCACAACAATAATCGCTTCAGCTAAAGCAGAAAGTTGACGGAAAATTTGTTCAACACTGGCTAAATTTAGGCTCTGACAAAAACTTAATTTTGCCATCTCATGATGACGAAAATGACGCAATATTTGATAAAGCTGAGTTTCATCTGTGATCTCTGCCAATTTTTCTCGTAAGCGTTGTTGATAATTATCGCAATCGGAAAATTGTGGTGGTGAAGCAAGCCATTGCTGAAATAAATTTGGATATTTATGCAGTGTGTCCGCAACAAAATCAGAGAAATAGATTGCTATTGCTATCTGTTTTAATCCCGTTGGTAAAGCATTAATTTCAAGCGGAAGTGAATATTGTTGATCAAGATGGGCTGTTTGTAATAGATCGAATAAACGTTGTTGTTGTGTTGGCGAAAGTTGCATAAGCGAATCCTTATTTTGCTCGGCAGTGCTCCACTGCCGAGAGAGAAATCATGGCTATTAATTTACCAATTTTTCTAAGGTCGCTAAAACAATTTGTGAAGAATGTTTGACGGCTGTCGGTAAAAATTCATCAAAAGAGATATGAGATTCTTTATCTGCCACATCAGAAATTGCACGAATCACCACAAACGGTACTTTAAAAGCATAACAAATATGTGCAATGGCTGCGGCTTCCATTTCTACTGCGGCAACAGTTGGAAAATCTTGACGAATACGTGCTATTGCCTCAATACCATTGATAAATTGATCACCTGAACAAATCAAGCCAGTCACTGCGTGTTGCCCCTGCTCTTCCACAACTGTTGCTACCACATCAATTAACTTCTGATCGGCAACAAATTTCTCTGGACAAGCTGGTAGCTGCCCTTTGGCATAACCAAATGCGGTCACATCTGCATCATGGTAACAAACCAGATCTGAAATGATAATATCGCCAATATTGAGTTCTGGATCTAAACCACCCGCTGATCCAGTATTGATAATACAATCTGGCTGACAAGTTAAAATTAATGCTGTTGTTCCCATCGCTGCAGCACTTTTACCAATCCCAGATTTCAATAATGCCACATCATGTTGACCAATTTTTCCTTCATAAATCGTACAAGTCGCTAACTGCTTTTCTTGTTTGTCTTGCATTAAACCTTGTAAAATTTCAACTTCTTGTGCCATTGCACCAACAATTCCGATTTTCATTTATGTCCTCGTTGTTCTTGTAAAAGTTTATCTGTGAGAGAATCTAAAACGGCCATAGTGTAATCATCATTATAGAGCGTACTTTCTGTTAAAACATAACGTCCACCAACCGCAACAAAAGGCAAGGTAAAGACCCCATATTTTTTAGTGTCAGCAATCGCTTTCTGTACTTTACTTTCTGTCACAGGTGAATTTAATAACTCTGAAAAGGCATTGATATTGACTTTCTTGCGCTCTAACCACTGTTGTAGAAATTCGCCACGTCCTTTACGATTTTGGTCAAATTTCAATTCTGCTGTATCAAAAATAAATAGATCAGCAAGATCCGGACGACCTAGGTTTTCTAACGCATAATATACAGACGCAGAATAATGTCCTGTATCCGTTGCCGCTGGAATCCATTCAATATCAACATCATTCGGATTCATACGCTTATATAAACTTAAATTATCCGCTGCCATTAAACAAATACGACATTCATAGGCAAAGAAAAATTTAATTTTGACCTTTTTCTCTGGTAAAGGCGCTTCCTGTAATGGTTTTTTATAGGAAAAATAATCCTTACCATCCTTAAAAATAGGTAATTGTTCGGCGTAACTAGTTGATAATACAACACTTAGCCAAGCTAACCCCAAAAAACGTATCACAAATCTTATCCGATTCATTGCTTATCCTAACGCTTCTATATAATTGACTAATAATTGTACTTGTCTATTTCCCCGATATTCATTGACCGCTAGGTGGTAAACCATTCTAGCTGATTTAATTGATAAATCTGGATATAAGCGAGTATCTACATTAAATTGAATGGCATCAAACATATTACCCCCGGTAATAGGCTCTACCAACATTTTTAAATGTTTTTCTCCTACAATACGTTGCTGTAAGATACGAAATTCTCCATCAAATTGCGGCTCAGGAAAATGCTGTCCCCAAGGGCCAGCAAATTGTAATTTCTCTGCCGTTTCAACATTCATCTGTTGTGACACTAACTCACCATCTGTATAAATCACACCTTGTAATGATTTTTCATCTAACCATGCTTTTGCATATTGATTAAATAACTGTTGAAACTTAGTGAAATACTGTTCATGAATACTCAAACCAGCCGCCATCGCGTGGCCACCAAACTTAATAATGATTTCAGGGTGTTGACTATGAATATACTCTAATAAATCTCGAATATGTAACCCTTCAATAGAACGGGCTGATCCACGTAAAATCCCTTCCTCTTCCTGGGCAAATACTGCTGTTGGCCGATGAAATTGATCTTTCATTCTTGCTGCTAAAATTCCCAATACCCCTTGATGCCAATCAGGTTGATATAACGCTATCGCAAATGTATCTTGTTGATAGACGTGTTTTAATTCACGTAAGAAATGTAAAGCCTCTTGCTTCATTCCGGTTTCAATTTCTTTACGCGTTTGATTCAAACTATCCAGCTCCAGGGCCAAAGCACGTGCTTGCTCCATACTTTCCGCCAACAACAACTCAACCCCAATCGACATATTATCGATACGCCCAGCAGCGTTCAAACGTGGTGCAACTGAGAACCCTAAATTACTCGCCACAACTTGAGAAATCTCTAAATTAGCAACTTCAATTAATGCTCTGATTCCACAATGGCAACGTTCAGCACGAATTCTCGCTAAACCCTGTGAAACCAAAATACGATTATTGTAATCTAATGGCACGACATCAGCGACGGTGCCTAATGCAACTAAGTCCAATAACTCGGCAAAATTTGGTTCTTGTTTATCAGCAAAAAGCCCTTGATCACGAAATGCGGCACGCAACGCTACCATTAAGTAAAACGCAACACCAACACCCGCTAAATATTTAGATGGAAAACCGCAATCACGTAAATTTGGATTTACAATCACATCAGCCTCAGGTAATTGTTCGCCTGGTAAGTGATGATCTGTCACAATCACTTTAATTTGATGCTGCTTCAAATAAGTAATTCCCTCAAATGAAGAGACACCATTATCCACAGTAATCACCAAATCAGCTTGTCTTGCCAGTACTTGTTCAGCGACTGAAACGCTTAAACCATACCCTTGTTCAAAGCGATCCGGTACTAAATAATCAACAAATTGAAATCCTAATTGACGCAATGCAAACACAGTTAACGCAATACTTGTAGCACCATCTGCATCAAAATCTCCGACAATAACAATTTTTTGCTGCTGTTGATAGGCTTGAATTAGTAAGGTGGTTGCCTGCTCTAAATGAGTAAGCAACGCAGGAGGTAACATAAATTTTAAAGCATAGTTCAGATGTTGGTCTGTTGTGATCCCTCTGCTTCGGTAAATACGATCCAATAAAGGATCATGACTTACCGCAATTCCATCAGATAATGCTCTCCTTTCAATTTTTTTGATCACAACAACAACCTTTTTCTATTACAACTTCAACAACAATATTTTTATACCAACATCACCTATTATAATGCGAAATAACTTATGGCTCTTGTAATATCTGCAATAATTCTTTCGGTGGAACGTATCCGCCTAATAATTCACCATTTGGTAAGATAATACTTGGTGTTCCATTTACCCCATATTGCAGACCTAATTGATAATGCTTCGCCACCATTTGTGGTGTTTTTAACTCTTTCGGTGGATTGCCTTTTTCAGCCTCGTCTAAAGCAAAAGCAGGATCTTTGGCAGTCCAAATACTCTCCATTTGTTGAGCAACTTGTCCACCTAATCCACCACGTGGAAAGGCTAAATAACGCACAGTAATACCAAGATCGTTATAGTCTTTCATCTGTTCATGCAACAAATGGCAGTAATGACAGGTAATATCCATAAACACAGTAACAACATATTTCTCATTTTTTGCAGGATATACAATCATCTGTTTAGAAAGTTTTTCAACCTGATCAAACAGTAATTTATTTGACATATTTACTGGTCCTTTATCAGTAATTTGGTAAAGATTGCCATATAACACATACTTACCATCTTCTGATACATAAACAATTCCTTTATCAGTCACAGCTGTCTTAATTCCTGCTAATGGCGAAGGCGTAATTTGTACCTCCTTTACCCCTAATTTTTTTAATTCTGAGGTAATTTGTGCATCATCGGCTAATGCAGCAGTGGTTGTCATTGCAAGTAATAGAGCTAGAGCACTTTTCTTCATAATTTATCCTTTTATATATTGTTTTACAGGCGCAAAACTTTTACGGTGTTCAGGCAAAATACCATATTTTGCCAAATTTTCTAGGTGCAAGGCCGTCGGATAGCCTTTATGTCGATCAAAACCATACTCTGGGTATCTTTGATGTAACTCGATCATCTCTTGATCTCGGGCCACTTTCGCCAAAATCGAGGCTGCGCTAATCTCTGCAACTAAACTATCGCCTTTCACCACAGCCTGTGCTGCAATCCCCAAATCTTTTGGAATACGATTACCATCAATCAAGACAAAATCTGGCTGAATATGTAATCCTTGTACTGCACGACACATCGCTAACATTGTTGCTTGCAAAATATTAATTTGATCAATTTCATTAGCTTCAGCTCTGCCTAAACTCCAAGCTAAAGCCTTTTCTTTAATCTCTTCCGCTAATATTAAACGTTTCTTTTCTGATAATTTTTTTGAATCAGCTAAACCTTGAATCGGTTTATTCGGATCAAGAATCACTGCCGCCGTAACTACCGCACCAATCAGTGGACCTCGCCCCACTTCATCCACACCTGCAATCAGGTTAGCGGGTGGATAAATAAATTCCATCTTAAATCCTCGCTTCACTTTCTAATAAAGTAACCACTGCTTCAGCAGCTAATTTATCTGCATCTTGTTGAATTGAACGATGTAAATCCGTAAAAGTTTGTCGTAATTGAGCTTTATGCCGCAGATCTTGTTCCTCTTTGGAAAAATAAATCGCTAATTTTGCTGCTAATAACTCTGGCTCACACTGTTCTTGGATCATTTCTGGCACAAGCAGATCATTCGCTAAAATATTCGGTAGTGAAATATAATTTGTTTTCACCAAACGTTTCGCCAGCCAATATGTACTTGCTTTCATTTTATAACCAACGACCATAGGTGATTTACACAACATTGCCTCTAATGCTGCTGTCCCAGACGCAAGTAATGTTGCCTCCGCCGCAATCATTGCCTGTTTCGCATGACCATCAATCAAAATGACCTCTAAATTTGGCGCTACTTGTTGCAAAATCTGTTCAAATTGCTGACGACGTTTCTGATTTGCTAGTGGCACCAATAATTTTATATCAGGATACTGTTGCTGTAACAAAATGGCTGTTTTGATAAACGTTTCTGTTAAGAATGCCACTTCATTATGACGACTGCCCACTAAAATCGCTAAATAACGTTGTGTTGGATCGATCTGTAAAAACTCACAAGCTTCCAAACGATCGGGGTTCAGTGGCAACGCATCCGCTAAGGTATGTCCAATAAAACGACAAGGAACTTGGTGTTGATCATAAAAAGCTTTTTCAAACGGCATAAACACCAACATCATATTCACTGCTTGAGCAATTTTGTGAATACGATTTTGACGCCAAGCCCATACTGACGGGCTAACATAGTGTAATGTTTTAATTCCATGCTGCTTCAATTTCAGCTCAACACCAATATTAAAATCTGGCGCATCAATACCAATAAAAATATCTGGCTTAATATTGATTAAACTTTCAATCAACGATTGGCGGATTTTGAGCAATCGAGGAAGATGTTTAATCACTTCAACCAACCCCATTACGCTAAGCTCTTCCATATCAAATAAGGTTTCACACCCTGCTTGCAACATTTTCTGTCCCGCAATACCGATAAATTTCGCTTGAGGGTAGCGAATTTTTAATGCATTAATTAACCCTGCACCTAAAATATCACCTGATGCTTCACCAGCGACAATCGCAATTTTTGGCGCATAAGGAATCACAGAAACAGCTTGTTGCATAATTTTCTCCTCAACAGATATAAATAAACCGCACCCTATCCGCAAAAACAGATAGTGAGTGCGGTTTCAATAGTGAATGATTAGCGGATAATGCCACGTGTTGAACGTTTAAAGAAATCTAAGAAGAAACTAATTGATGATTCAGTTTCTGCAATTTGTTCGATTTCAGGCATCACTTGTTCCAACGTTTTCTCACTACGATAGATCAATTTATAGACGCTACGAATAACGTGTAATGTTGGTTTATCAAAACCACGACGTTTTAAACCTTCAATATTGATCCCAAATGGGCGCGCGTGGTTACCTTGAGCCATAACATAAGGCGGTACATCTTGGCTTACCATTGAACCACCACCTAACATAACGTGAGCCCCAACGATTACAAATTGATGAATAGCTGACATTCCACCAACAATCACAAAATCATCTAATTCAACGTGTCCCGCTAATGTCGCATTATTCGCTAGGATACAGTTATTTTTGATCTGGCAGTCATGTGCAATATGTGCATTCACCATAAAGAGATTATTGTCACCAACCTTCGTTGTGCCACCACCCTGTACCGTACCACGATGGATAGTCACGTGTTCACGGATACGATTGTTATTACCTATAACGGTTAATGTTGGTTCACCTTTATATTTAAGATCTTGGTTAACTTCACCAATTGTCGCAAATTGATAAATTTGGTTATTTTCACCAATTTTGGTTTTACCTTTGATCACGATATGTGAATTCAATACAGTATTCGCACCAATTTCTACATCTTTTTCAATGATACAAAACGGCCCAATAACGACATTGGCACCAATGGTTGTCCCTTCTTCAACAATCGATGTTGGATGGATTTTCGCACTTGGATGGATCATCTTAAACTCCTCGTCTAGCACACATTAAATCGGCTTCACAAACTAATTGCCCATCAACGGTCGCAATTCCTTTAAAACGCATCACACCACGTCTTTCACGTTCAAATTCAATTTGCAATATTAATTGATCGCCTGGTAACACAGGTTTCTTAAAGCGCGCATTATCAATTGCAGCAAAATAGTACAACTCATTTGGTGAAAGTTGTGTTGTCTTAAATGCTAACACCCCTGCAGATTGTGCTAACGCTTCTAAAATTAGTACCCCTGGAAAAATCGGTTTTTGTGGGAAATGCCCAGTAAAACAAGGTTCATTCACACTCACGTTTTTTACTGCTTTGAGCCATTTACCTTCTTCAAAATCTAACACACGATCAACCAATAAAAATGGGTAACGGTGTGGCAAAAGCTGCATAATTTCGTCGATATCAACTATTCTTGGTTCTCGTTCAATTGTCACTTTGGTTGCCCCTTAATAATATTTATATCATTCGCTGATATTTTTAATTTGTTTTTCTAATTCTTTTAGTCGCTTATTCATATCATTAATTCCTAATGTAAGCGCTGCTGTTTTACGCCACTCTTTATTAGGTTGTAATGGAATACCTGAAGAATAAACGCCTGGCTCAGTAATTGGGCGCATAACCATTCCCATTCCAGTAATAGTTACACCATCGCAAATTTCCATATGTCCATTAATGACACTTGCGCCACCAATTAAGCAATAACGTCCCACGTGTAAACTACCCGCCATAATTACACCACCAGCCACTGCAGTTCCTGTACCGATATGTACGTTATGTGCAATCTGACAAAGATTATCAATAATCACATTATCTTCAATTACTGTCGCATCTAATGCGCCACGATCGATACAAGTGCAAGCACCAATTTCGACATGATTACCAATAATCACTGTTCCTGTTTGTGGAATTTTAATCCATTTTCCACGCTCATTTGCATAGCCAAAGCCATCACTACCAATCACAGCAGAAGATTGAATTAAACAATCTGTACCAATTTCTACTTCATGGTAAACCGAAACATTAGCCCACAATTTTGTTCTAGCACCAATTTTGGCATTCTTACCAATAAAACAACCAGCGCCAATACAAACATCATCACCTAAAACAACTCCATCTTCGATGACTGCATTAGCACCGATACTCACATTCTTACCTAACAGTGCGGTTACTGAAATGACTGCACTTTCAGCAATCTCTGTTGCTGGTTTCGGTGTTTTATCCATATATTGTGCCAAAATCGCATAAGCAACATAAGGATCTTTCACCACAATCAGATTTTGTTTATCTGAACAATGTGGAAGATCTGCTTCGCTTACTAATAATGCACCCGCCTGACTTTCAGCCAATAATGGGCGGAATTTAGGATTTGAAATAAATGTTAAATGTTGTGAGGTTGCGCGCTCTAAAGGTGCGATACTTTCTACGAAAATATCGGCGTTACCCTTTAGAGTACCGCCGACTTTTTCCGCCAACTCACTTAGACGGTATTGTTGCATAATTCCAGCTATTCCTTATTTTTTCGCTGGTTGTGCTGCTGGAGCAAGTTTATCCATCACATCTTTAGTAATGTTTTTGCCATCAACTGCAAAAGCCACTGCATTAGCATCAATTACGAAAGTATATTTTTTCTCTTTTGCAATTTCATTAACCACTTTTTGGATAGACTCTACAACTTTATTGTCTTCTTCTGAACGACGTTGGTTGATTTTTTGTTGTAATTCATTAGCTTCTTTATCATAGTCAGCACGTAATTTATTGATTTCATCTTCACGTTTTTTGATATCTGCTTGACGTAGATTCTTACCGTCTTTTTGTAATTTTTGGATTTTATCTACAATTGCTTGTTCTTTTGCACGTAACTGTTCAACAGGTGCTTTAAATTCTTCATCCAATTTTTTCAATGCAGCTTGACGTTCTGGTGCATTTTGGAAGATATAAGCAGAATTGATAAATGCAATATTTTCTTCTGCATTTGCTACTGAAGCAAATAATGCACTGCTTGCTAATGCTAAAGTTAATCCTGCAACTTTTAAAGATTTTTTCATAAAAACTCCTAGAGTATATTTATTAATTAAATTGGGTTGTATTAGAGAACTTATTTATAAATAAGTTCTCATAAATTTTTTAGAATGTACCACCAATACTAAATTGGAACTGTTCTACATCATCACCATCATATTTTTTGATTGGTTTCGCATATGAGAATACCAATGGTCCAATTGGTGATTGCCATTGGAATGAAATCCCTGCAGATGCTCTTACCCGACTCGGATCACTGTAATCTGGTAAATTATATTTTGTAGATAATGATTTATCCCAATGTGTATTCCAAACACTTGCGGCATCAACAAAAAATGAGGTTCTTACTGTTGTTTGATTTTTATCACTCACAAATGGTGTCGGCACAATCAATTCGATGCTGGTAGTTGCCATTGCATTACCACCAATAACATCGGTACTTTGTCCATTCACATAACACTCAAATTCGTTATGGATTGTGCCATCTAAACATCCGCTAGGTGCGTTATTAGTAAGATAAAACGCATTAGGACCTACCGCACCATAAGAGAAACCACGCAATGAACCAATTCCACCAGCAGTATAGTATTGATAGAACGGTAATTTTTTACCACCAAATCCATTTGCATAATTGAATCCTGCTTTACCAGAAAGTACCCAAGTTTCCGCACGATTTAATGGATAATAACCTACGATATTTGCATTCAATTTATAATATTTATTATCTGAACCTGGGATACTAATACGTCCGCCGATATTAGCTTTAATCCCTTGTGTTGGGAAGAAACCACGATTTAAGCTGTTATATCCCCAACCTAAGCTGAAATCGAAATCATGGTTAGAAAACTCCCACTCTTTTGCTTCAATTGATTGCAAATAAAGTGCACGGTTATATTCAGGCTCAATATCTTTCAATTTATTATGTGCATAACCTAATCCCACATAGTAAGAGTTATTTTCATCTACTGGGAAACCTAAAGTTGTATCAATACCATATGAGGTTTTAGAGTAAGAAGCTTGGTTATTATTCTTTGAGTTATCGTATGTTTCATAATAAACATTACCACCAAGACTCACACCATCTTTAGTAAAATACGGTTCGTTATAACCTAACGCGATACTCATTCCATAGTCATTGCGTGTTCCAGATAAGCTTGCTGATGCACCAGTTCCTAAGAAGTTATCTTGTTTTACACTTGCGTTATAACTCAAGCCACTTTCTGTACCGTAACCAATACCGAAGTTAATACTTCCGGTATTGCGCTCTTTTACTTTATAGATAACATCCATTTGGTCATTAGTGCCTTTCACCATTTCCGTAGAACTATTCACAGTTTCAAAGAAACCTGTACGTTCTAGGCGTAATTTACCTAGTTGAATAGCAGATAAAGAATATAATGCACCTTCTTGTTGACGCATTTCTTGACGTAATGTTTTATCTGCACTCGCATCATTACCTTTGAATAAGATGTTACGTACGTAATAACGGCGTCCTGCATCCACCACATAAATTAAATTCACTTCATGTTTTTCTTCATTAAATTCAGGCACTAAATTCACTTGTGGTGCAGCATAACTATTGTCACCTAAGATAGTTTTAATCCCATCTTCAACATCTTTCGCATTATCACCATTAAACAATTCACCTACATAAATTTTCTTCAATAATGGTTCCATTTGTGGCATTAATCCCGCAGTATCCCCTATAATACGAACGCCACTTACGGTGTATTGTTCACCTTCAGAAACATCAATGGTAATTGCAATATCTTTTTTATCATCACTGACTTTTGTTTTTACATCAGTAATATTAAATTTTGGATAACCTTTATTTAGATAAAAAGTCTTAATCGCTTGTAGATCATTTTGGAATTTTTGTTGATCTAATTTACTACTTGCAAAGAAATTCCACCAAGAAACATCCGGTTGAACTTCCATTTGATCTAATAATGTATCTTTATCGAATGCTTTATTGCCTGAAAAATTAATCTCTTTCACTAATGCACGATCGCCTTCAGTGATATTTAATTTCACATTAGCTTGGCTGCTTGCAACTTGATCAATATCGAAATTAACTTTGGCATTATAAAAACCAATAGAGTGATAATAATTTTCTAATTCAGTTTTAAATGCATCTAACTTTTCACGATTAAGTAAGCTGCCTGCTTTGATATCATTCGCATTGAGGTTATCTTGCAAGGCATCTTTTGGAATCGAATCATTTCCAGAAAACTCTAAGCTATTAATCACAGCTCTTTCAGCAATATGAAGAACTAAAGTATTTCCTTCTCGAGAAGCTTGAACATTAGAAAAGGAACCATTCAGATATAATGCTCGAACAAGATTAGAGATATCTTGATCGGTAATAGTTTGCCCAACTTTGACTGGTAAATGTGCCATAATTGCACTTCTATTCCCTTCTGAAACACCATCTAAGCGAATATCTTTCACGACAAATGGTGCAGCAAACGTTGCGGTACTGCTAAATAATAAACTAGTTAATAAAAGTTTCTTCATATTGTTCAATCCTGTTGTTTTTTCAATAACAGTAAAAGTGAAATTTACTGCCATATTATAAACGCATTATATCATTAAATAACACAAAAACCGTAAGCCATAACAATAACGCCACACCAAGCCGATATGCCATATTCTGTATTTTTTCTGGCACTGGTTTCTTAGTCAAACCTTCAATAAATAAAAACACAAGTTGTCCGCCATCTAATACTGGCAGCGGGAATAGATTCATAATACCTAAATTCACACTAATTAATGCCATAAAGCGTAAAAAATAGGTAAGACCATTCTCTGATGATATCCCTGCACCTTGTGCAATAGAAATTGGACCACCCAGGCTGTTTAGACTTACTTCTCCAGTAAAAAGTTTACCAATAATCTTAATTGTTGCCCAAGAAAGTTGTCCGACCATTTGCCATGAATGAGAAAAAGCCGACAATAGACCATAACGTTGCATTTCAATATCTTGTGGATTAAGAGAATGTACCACAGGTACTAAACCCACATACGGCTTCCCTTTATCGTTTAATGCTGGCGTTAATGAAATTATTTGCTGCTCACCATTGCGTTCAATTGTAATCGCCATAGCTTGTTTTGGATGTTTCTGAATTTGAGTAACAAATTGTTGCCAATCCACTTTCTGACCATCCACGGCAACAATTTTATCGCCGGCTATTAAACCACTTTTTTCAGCAGGTGAATTTTCTGATACTTTGGCGATTGTATTATCAACTTTAGCTCTTTTTGGCTCAATGCCTAACGAGGTAAAAGCAGTTTCATTACTTGGATCAAACTTCCAATTCGATAAGTCAATAGTACGTTGAGTGGTTTTATCTGAATCTGTATCTTGTAAACGGAATGCGACTTCACCATCTCCCATTTTTGCTGCCAACACCAAATTGACATCTTCCCAGTTATGGATAGGTTCATTATCAATTGCTGTAATTTGATAGTTAGTTGGTAGTGCAGCTTGTGCCGCAAGGGAGTTCTGACGCAAATCAGCAATGATTGGTTTTAAGGTAGGAATACCGAGTAAATAAACAACCCAAAATGCAAGTAAAGCGAAAATAAAATTAGCTAAAGGTCCGGCTGCATAAATCATAATTCTAGAACGGACTGGCTGGCGATTAAATGCTTTAGCTAATAATTCAGGCGGCACGTCTTCATTACGTTCATCTAACATTCTAACGTAGCCACCAAGCGGGATCATCGAGACAACAAACTCTGTCCCTTGTTTATCAACCTTTCGCCATAACACTTTACCGAAACCGATAGAGAATCGTTGTACCGCTACTCCACATCGCCTTGCTACCCAAAAATGCCCTAGTTCATGTACAAAAACTAAGACAGCGATAACAATAATAAATGAAGCAACAGTCCATAAAAACGAAAACATACTCAATTCCGATCAAGTTAAAATAAAGAAGAATGCACTAAACACTGGTAACGCAGCAGTTAAACTATCAACACGATCTAAAATCCCACCATGTCCTGGAATCAGTTGGCTACTATCTTTGATACCGCAGTGGCGTTTCAACATACTCTCAGTTAAATCACCTAAAATAGAAACAACAACAGTTAATACGGAAACAGAAACTAATTCCACAAAAGATAAGCGAGTTGCTTCATATAATGGGGTAATCGTTAAGAAAATTGCAGCCACAATCACCGTGAGGACAATTCCACCAATAACCCCTTCCCACGTTTTCTTGGGTGAAACTGTTTCCGCAAGTTTATGCTTACCAAACTTTCTTCCTGCAAAATAAGCTCCAGTATCTGCTGCCCATACCAATAAAAATACATACAGTAATAAAGTAATACCTTGATAAGCACTACTATTGTAATGATAAAAACGGAGCGCAAGTAAACTTAAAAAGAAAGGAACTAATGTGAAGAAAGCAAATAAGATTTGAGCAATAGTCGAATTTCCCCAAAAAGCCGTACTTTTCGGATAAGTCATTACCAAAATAAAGGCAACAATCCACCAAATTAAGGATGACACAATTAATAATTCAGACACATTATTTAAAATCTTACCACTAGCGATAAAATCACTATTGGCATATATAAATAGATATAAAAATGCAGCGGCAATACTTGTAATAATCCAACGTAAAATAGGTTGTTTAATGTTGGCAAATTGTGTCCATTCCCAAACGGCTAGCACAATTAATAATGCACAGGTACAAGCAAATAATAGGGGTGGAAACACAAACAACACAATAAATACTAGGCTAACTAATACCAGTGCCGATAAGATTCGAGCCTTTAACAAAATAAACTCCTATTATGATTGTTTAGAAAGAGAGCCAAAACGGCGCTCTCGTTGTTGATAAAAATCTAATGCGTCTTCAAACTCTTTTTCTGAAAAATCAGGCCATAATACTTCAGTAAAATAGAGTTCTGCATAGGCCACTTGCCACAATAAAAAATTACTAATTCGCTGTTCACCACTGGTACGGATCAATAAATCAACCATCGGTTGATCCGCAGTTGTCAGATACTCTGCAAACTTATTTTCATCTAATTGCTGTAAAGCTAAATGACCAGCTTGTACATCATTACAAATACGTTTCGTCGCTTGTAAAATATCCCAACATCCACCGTAATTGGCAGCAATGTTTAAAGTTAATTGGGTATTATGTTGAGTAAGCTCTTCTGCATGACGGATACGTTTTTGTAAACCTTCACTAAAACGGGAAGTATCCCCCAAAATCTTCAGGCGAATATTATTTTTATGTAATTTACTCACCTCAAGATCTAACATTCTTATAAAGAGATCCATTAATGCATTAACCTCTGACTCAGGTCTTTGCCAATTTTCACTACTAAAGGCATACAGAGTTAAATATTTAATTCCTGTCTGTGCAGCATAATAAACGGCACGCCTTACCGCTTGTACACCATTACGGTGTCCAAACACTCTTAACTTGCCTTTTTGTTTTGCCCAACGACCATTACCATCCATAATGATAGCAACGTGTTGTGGGATATTCTCAGGATCTAACGCCATATAATAATTTAAAATAATGTTGCTCACGTCGAGCGACAATATACCACGCAAGCCACTAATTAAAAACTTAAAATCCGATCATTCGCTATTTCTCTGGCGATTTTATCAACGGCTAACACATCCTCTACCGCCGTAATAGCTTGGCTTGGAATTTTTTCGACCACAAAGCGATTTAATTGTGCAATTTGGGTAAAGCTAATTCTGTCATGTAAAAAAGCATCTACAGCCACTTCATTTGCAGCATTCATTGCCGTTGTCGCATATTGCCCTGCTTCAAACGCTTCAATAGCCAATTTGAGATTAGGATAACGTTGAAAATCTGGCGCCATAAACGTTAATTCAGTGAGTTTAGTGAAATCTAATGGTGCAACGCCAGACACAATCCGCTGTGGATAAGACATTGTTTCTGCTATCGGGGTACGCATATCAGGATTACCCATTTGTGCAATCACGCTTCCATCAATATAACGCACCATAGAGTGAATAATTGATTGTGGATGAATAATAATTTCCATCTGTTCCGCACTTGCATTAAATAACCAACGCGCTTCAATGTATTCCAATCCTTTATTCATCATCGTAGCTGAATCAACAGAAATTTTTGCTCCCATTGACCAGTTAGGATGAGCTATTGCCTGAGCTGGCGTAATACTCTCAAACTCATCTAAAGGTTTTGTTCTAAATGGGCCACCTGAGCCAGTTAGAACAATTTTACTTATACCTAGTCCAGCCAAATCACAAAAACCAATATTTTGTTGTGCTTCTACTGGTAATGATTGAAAAATCGCATTATGTTCACTATCCACAGGTAATAAAGTCGCACCATATTTTTTCACTGCATCTAAAAACACTTGGCCACAAGTTACCAAAGATTCTTTATTTGCTAATAAAATACGTTTACCAGCTTTAATTGCAGATAATGTTGGTAACAATCCAGCTGCACCAACAATGGCTGCCATTACCATATCTACTTTTTCATGGGCTGCTAATTCACAAATCGCTTGTTCACCAGCGACTACCTCTGTTGCACAACCTTGATGTTTCAATTTCTCTGCAACTTGTTTCGCTGCATCGTGATTAGCCATCGCCACAAATACAGGTTCAAATTCTAAACACTGTTTCGTCACTAACTCTACATTGCTATTCGCAACTAAAGCAAAAACTTGATATTGCTTGTTTTGTTTAATTACAGAAAGTGTACTTTGTCCAATAGAACCAGTAGAACCTAAGATAATGATATTTTTCATAATAGTATGTGCGGCTTATATTGAGGGAACAAAAAAATAACTGGCGAACAGGATCGCCAGTTACCAAAAGAAAAAATTAGAAATCCATTAGCTCTTTTTCTTTTTCAGCTAATGCTTCATCAACTTTTTTCACATAAAGATCAGTTAATTTTTGGATCTCTTCTTGCGCTTTACGTTCTTCGTTTTCACTAATTTCTTTATCTTTTAATAGCGCTTTAATCTTATCATTCGCATCACGACGGATATTACGTACCGCAACACGACCTTGCTCTGCTTCACCACGTACAACTTTAGTTAAATCACGGCGACGTTCTTCGGTTAATGGCGGTAATGGAACACGAATAGTTGTTCCCGCAGACGCCGGGTTTAGCCCAAGATCAGAAGCCATAATTGCTTTTTCTACTGCTGAGATTAAGCTACGATCAAATACAGTGACTGCTAATGTACGAGCATCTTCAGCAACCACATTTGCCACTTGGCGTAATGGTGTTGCTGCACCATAATACTCGACATGGATACCATCTAATAGGCTTGGATGCGCACGCCCAGTACGAATCTTAGAAATTTGACTTTTTAACGCTTCTACGCTTTTTTCCATACGTTGTTGCGCTTCATCTTTAATTGTTTTAATCACACTATATTCCTTTTTAATTTAACTCGAATAACAACTGCCGCCGAATTTTAACTAATGTAACACTTTTTTTAAATCTATTTTTTATCTGTAATTAAAGTGCCTTCTTTCTCACCTAACACGACACGACGTAAAGCACCTGGTTTATTCATATTAAACACACGAATTGGCATACCATGGTCACGCGCAAGCGTAAACGCAGCTAAATCCATCACTTTTAACTCTTTTTCTAATACTTCTTGATAAGTTAATTGTGAATATAATTTTGCATTAGGATTAGTCGCTGGATCGCAGTCATAAACCCCATCTACTTTAGTCGCTTTTAAGACAACATCCGCCTCGATTTCTATACCACGTAAACAAGCAGCAGAATCTGTAGTGAAGAATGGGTTACCTGTACCTGCAGAAAAAATCACAACTTGACCTTGTCTTAACAAACGAATCGCTTGTGCCCAACTATAACTATCACAAACACCATTAAGTGGAAATGCTGACATTAATTTTGCATTGACATCCGCACGATGTAATGAATCACGCATTGCTAAGCCATTCATCACGGTTGCCAACATTCCCATATGGTCACCAACAACACGATTCATTCCAGCTTTCGCCAATTTAGCGCCACGGAATAGATTTCCACCACCTAATACAACAGCAACTTGAACACCTAGTTCTAATAAATCTTTAATCTCTGCTGCCATACGATCCAAAATAGAAGGATCGATCCCAAAGCCTTCTTCACCTTGTAATGCTTCACCACTTAGTTTCAGTAAAATACGGTTATATACTGGTTTTAATTGACTCATCTGATTTTCCTTCTTTTGTTGTTGTGAAAATATAAGCAAATAATTTACCTAGCTTCCTTCGCCTAGTGAAATACTTGGTTATATTTTCAGCTTATAAAAAAAGCGAGTTTCCTCGCTTTTTTCACTTAGCTATTAAGCAGAAGTTTTTGACATTGCTGCAACTTCAGCTGCAAAGTCTGCTTCAACTTTCTCGATACCTTCACCAACTTCTAAACGGATGAAGTTAACAACTGTTGCACCTTTTTCTTTTAATAAATCACCAACAGTTTTTGATGGATCCATTACAAACGGTTGACCAGTTAAAGAAACTTCACCAGTGAATTTCTTCATACGGCCTTCAACCATTTTTTCTGCAATTTCACGTGGTTTACCAGATTGCATTGCAATATCCACTTGGATTTGACGTTCGTGAGCAACAACTTCTGCTGGAACATCAGATGGATTTACATATTCTGGGCGGCTTGCTGCAATGTGCATTGCAACGTGTTTCATTAATTCTTCATCAGCATTTTCTGCTGCAACTAATACACCAATTTTCGCACCGTGTAAGTATGAACCTACTGCTGCACCATTGATTGCTGCAACACGGCGGATATTCATATTTTCACCGATTTTTGCAACTAATGCTGCACGTTCATCTTCAAAGTGAGCTTTTAATACTTCGATATCAGTTACTTTATTTTCTAATGCATAATCAGCAACTTTGTTTGCTAATCCTAAGAAACCTGCATCTTTTGCAACGAAGTCAGTTTCACAGTTCATTTCAACAGCAACACCGTAACCGTCTTGAATACGCACGATGATAACACCTTCTGCTGCTACACGACCTGCTTTTTTAGCTGCTTTCGCTTGACCTGATTTACGCATATTGTCAATTGCTAATTCGATGTCGCCATTAGCTTCAACAAGTGCTTTTTTGCACTCCATCATACCTGCGCCAGTACGTTCACGAAGTTCTTTTACTAATGATGCTGTAATTTCAGCCATTTTTAAATCCTCTTTCTGTGTCAAATAAGACCACATTTTATATAAAACAGGGAACCCTAATGAGTCCCCTGCTAACCAATGAGTTTACTGTGGTTAATAAGGGATTTAACCTTATTAGATCCCAATAAGATTATTCTGCTTTAGCTTCCGCTTCTGCTGCTAATTGTTCAAAAGCTTCTTCTGCAACTGCACCTTGAGCTTGTGCTTTACCTTCTTTAACAGCGTCTGCTGCTGCAGTTAAGTAAAGTTGGATTGCTCTTACTGCGTCATCGTTACCAGGAATCACATAATCAACGCCATCTGGATCAGAGTTAGTATCAACAATTGCAAACACAGGAATACCAAGATTATTTGCTTCTTTGATTGCGATATGTTCGTGATCAGCTGCAATAACAAATAATGCATCTGGTAAACCGCCCATATCTTTGATACCGCCAAGACTTAACTCTAATTTTTCCATCTCACGAGTACGCATTAACGCTTCTTTTTTGGTTAATTTATCAAAAGTACCGTCTTGAGATTGAGTTTCTAAATCTTTTAAGCGTTTGATTGATTGACGAACTGTTTTCCAGTTAGTCAACATACCACCTAACCAACGGTGGTTAACATAGTATTGTTGGCAATCTAATGCTGCTGCTTGTACTGGATCAGTTGCGGCACGTTTTGTACCAACGAAAAGAATTTTACCGTTATTTGCTGCAATACGTTTTAACTCTTCTAACGCTGCATTAAACATAGGTAAAGTTTTTTCTAAGTTGATGATATGAACGCCATTACGTGGTCCGAAAATGAATGGTTTCATTTTTGGGTTCCAGTAACGAGTTTGGTGACCGAAATGAACGCCAGCTTGTAGCATTTCACGCATTGTAACTTGTGCCATAATTTTTTCCTTATTTAATTGGGGTTTAGCCTCCACATACCCCTAGACAATCGACCGTTTGGCACCCCGATTGTTAGTATAGATATGTGTGTGAAATAATAAATTTGCCTTTCAAAAATTTTACGACAAAAAGGCGGTGCGTTTTATACCATAAAACGTACTAAAAACCAATGCTTATCGAGAAATATTTTATTTAAAAGCCATCTAATACTTGCAGGGCATCACTCAATTTCTTCACTACAAAAACTTGCATATTATCGATAGGATTTTTTGGTCGATTCGCATAAGGCACTATCGCACGACGAAAGCCATGCTTTGCCGCCTCACTAATTCGTTCTTGACCACTTGGCACTGGACGAATTTCACCTGCCAAGCCAACTTCACCAAACACGACTAAATCTCGTGGTAGCGCACGATTACGAAAACTAGAAATTAATGCAAGCAATAAAGCCAAATCCGCACTGGTTTCACTGACCTTTACCCCACCAACCACATTCACAAAAATATCTTGATCCGCCATCTGTAAGCCGCCATGACGATGTAAAACCGCCAATAACAGCGCTACTCGGTTATGATCTAACCCCACAGCAACTCGTCTTGGATTGGCTAACATAGAGTGATCCACTAATGCCTGAATCTCAACTAACAGCGGTCTTGTTCCTTCCCATAATACAACTACTGAGCTGCCTGGTGTTTGTTCTTCACCTCGACTTAAAAAGATTGCAGAAGGATTTTTCACCTCTTTTAATCCTTGCTCAGTCATACCAAAAACCCCTAACTCATTTACCGCACCAAAACGATTTTTCTGACTGCGCAATGTACGAAAACGGGAATCTGCTTCCCCCTCTAATAAAATAGAACAGTCAATACAGTGTTCCAATACTTTCGGCCCAGCTAAGGTTCCATCTTTCGTTACATGCCCCACCATAATAATCGCCACTTGTTTGGTCTTCGCATAACGTGTGAGAAAAGAGGCACACTCGCGTACCTGAGCCACACTCCCTGGTGAGGATTGAATATCGGCTAAATGCATTACTTGAATTGAATCAATTACCATAATTTTTGGCTGTAATTGATCTGCGTGCAGACAAATTTGTTCTACTGATGTTTCCGATAAAACCTGTAAATTCTCTGTCGGCAGATTTAAGCGTTTAGCTCGCATCGCCACCTGTTGTAATGATTCTTCACCTGTCACATATAACGTTGGCATTTGTTGTGCTAAACCACACATCACTTGCAGCAATAAGGTACTTTTCCCTGCGCCCGGATGTCCACCAATCAGAATGGCACTCCCCGGCACAATTCCACCGCCTAATACACGATCTAATTCATTAAAACCACTGCCAAAACGAGGTAATTCTGACAAACTAATTTCCGATAATTTTTGAACCTTACTCCCACTCGCTCCCGCATAACCACTAAAGCGATCATTTTTGGTCGGTGTTGTTGCTAGTCTAACTTCGGTAATGGTATTCCATGCCTGACAAGCACTACACTGCCCTTGCCAACGCGCATATTCCGCTCCGCAATCATTACATACATATGCTGTTTTTACTTTTGCCATAATCTTATTTCAAGGTAAGTTTTAATAAATTGATTATTCTTTGTAGATATTTGCCACGAGAAGTTAATTCAAAGAGTTGATCTATTGCTTTGTGGTGATCTTGTTGCTCCACATGACGAGCAATAATTTGGCGAAGTTGTTGATAAAACAGTTGATTTACCTCTTGTAATTCGCTGACTAATTCCGCTCGTTCGCTTGACTGTTCACTTAATTGATTAAACAACGCAGTTTCATTGCAATAGCATTGGTAAAGATTAAAGAACAAGCCAATTAATTCTGTTACAGCAAAAGCCTCTTGTGCTAATTCACCTGAAAGTGATTTATCTAACCGTTTTAACAAACGTAACTCAAATTGTAATAAAGCTTCTAACTGTTCTGCTGCTGATGAAAATTTAGTTTCTAAAAGATGACGCCAATCATCAATGGATACTAATTGATATGTTTTACCCAATCCAGCAAGTTGGTAACCTCGTTCCGCTTTGCTTTCTTGCCCAATCCGCATACCATCTAAAAATAACAAATTCTGCACAAAATTTAATACATCTGTGATTTCACCTGATTTCAGTTCAATCTCAATTTCACTAATGGGCGCTTGTTGCTGATTAGCTTCAATTTTGCCTTGATCAATCGCAATTTCTAACTGCGTGCCTTTTCCGGTTTCTAATACATAGTATTCACGCTGAAAATTGGTACTAAAAATTGGCTGTAAAGTTGCTTGTAAGGTTTGATAATCTTGCGCAAGTTGTAATTCAGGATATTGTGAAAATAGCGTTAGATTAGGCATAGGTTCGGTTAATGCCACATTATATTCTGGTCGAATATGTAAGCCACCTTGTTCCTTCCCTGCAGTTTTTAAGGTCATCGTATAGGTATCATTCTCCGTTCTTACACGTAACCCCATCTTTTGAGTTGAGAAAAAATAATCCTGCGTATCAAAATAGCTATTTTGACTAAAAACTTGTTGCTGTTTAATTAATTTAAAATGGCTGAGTTCTTGCTTTATGCTATTAATAACGTCTTGATTTGCTGATAATTTTAGTTCTATTTCTGGTGACATTTTTGTTTTCTCATCGCTAACTCTCAAAGAAGGTTACTTTAGCAAATTTTTTGGTAACTGCCTAAAATTAAATCTTGTAACTGCAAAAAGGTCTATTGTAAAATTCGCGCCAGCTTTATATTTGAAAACTTGCTTACAAACTCACAATTAAGGAGATGTTTATGGCAATAAATAACATTCTTGGTCTATTTGCCCAATCCCCTCTTAAACCTCTACAAAAGCACTCAACAAAAGTTAATGAAGCTTGTGCAATGTTAATCCCATTTTTTGAAGCTTGCTATGCAGATGATTGGGAAACAGCACAACAATTACGCAATAAAATTTCTGAATTAGAAAAACAAGCAGATTCATTAAAACGTGAAATTCGTTTAAAACTGCCTCGTGGCTTATTTATGCCAGTAGAACGTACCGATTTATTAGAATTAGTGACACAATTAGACAAACTTGCTAATTATGCAAAAGATATTTCAGGTCGTGTCATTGGTCGCCAATTAAAGGTACCAGAACAAATTCAAACTGAATTCTTAGCTTATGTACGCCGTAGTTTAGATTCTAGCGACCAAGCTCGCCGTGTAATTGATGAAATGGATCAATTACTTGAAACTGGATTTAGAGGACGTGAAGTAAATTTTGTTAACGATATGATCAATGAACTCGATAAAATCGAAGATGATACTGATCATATGCAGATCTTATTGCGTCGTAAGCTATTAGAATTAGAAGATTCTTACAATCCAATTGATATGGTTTTCTTATATAAAGTCATTGAATGGGTAGGCGTATTAGCCGATCAAGCACAACGTGTAGGTTCACGTATTGAATTAATGTTAGCGCGTTCTTAATGAACATTTTCAATATGAGGATTATTTATGGAAACCTTATCTAATTACAGTACTCTGCTGGTGGTTCTGACTGCAATCTTCGGTTTTTTAATGGCATTTGGGATTGGCGCAAATGACGTTTCAAATGCAATGGGGACCTCAGTTGGTTCAAAAGCAATTACACCTCGCCAAGCTATTTTAGTGGCGATGTTTTTTGAGGGTACTGGCGCTTACTTAGCGGGTGGTGAAGTAACTGAAACAATTAAAGATGGCATCATTGATCCAACGCTGTTTATTAATCAACCTGAAATTTTAGTATTAGGGATGATGGGGGCGTTATTAGCTGCTGGAGTATGGTTATTAATTGCTTCTCGTGTAGGTTGGCCTGTTTCTACGACACATACTATTATCGGTGCAATTATCGGTTTTGCTTGTGTTACTGTAGGAACTGACGCAGTTGATTGGCACAGTTTACTCGGTATCGTAGGTAGCTGGTTCATTACACCAATCATCGCTGGAATCATTGCTTATACGATTTTCACCAGTACACAACGTTTAATCTTTGATACTGAATCACCATTAAGTAATGCGAAAAAATATGGTCCTTACTATATGGGATTAACCGTTTTCATTATCTCATTAGTTACCATTAAAAAAGGGTTAAAACACGTTGGTTTACATCTAGATAATTTAGAAACCTTTGGTCTTGCTGTACTTTTCTCATTAATTGCTATTATTGCTTGCCGTTTCTATTTACGCAGTGCGTCTTTTGAAAGACAAGCTGATAGTGGTTTCGGTGGTGTAGAAAAAGTATTCCGTATTCTGATGTTACTCACTGCTTGTTCTATGGCTTTTGCACACGGATCAAATGACGTAGCTAATGCTATTGGACCTTTATCTGCTGTTGTTTCTGTTGTTGAAAATGGAGGCATCGTAGCAAGTAAAACTCAATTAGCTTGGTGGATTTTACCATTAGGTGCATTAGGTATTATCTGCGGTCTTGCCATTATGGGACATCAGGTAATGGGGACAATCGGAACAGGGATCACAGACCTCACACCAAGTCGTGGTTTCTCAGCGGAATTTGCTACCGCAACTACCGTAATTCTCGCTTCTGGTACAGGTTTACCAATTTCGACTACACAAACATTGGTAGGTGCTGTATTAGGGGTTGGTTTTGCGCGTGGTATTGCTGCACTGAATCTAACGGTTATTCGTAATATTATCTCTTCTTGGGTTATTACGTTACCTGCAGGTGCGGTATTCTCAATTATTATTTTCTATACCCTTAAAGCTGTGTTATTGTAAAATACATATCCAATTCACTAGGTGTGGAACATCCACATCTAGTGATAAATCTTCCTATCTTGTTTAAAAACAGTAATCATCAAACAATTAAAGTACGAAGTTATGAAAAAATTTTCTCGCCTTTTAGGGATTTTCTCTACCCTTGTCATTGTTAGCCAATGTGCCTTTGCACAAACTCAGTATGTTTCAGAAAATTTAAGTACCTATTTAAGAAAAGGTGCTGGAGATCAATTCAAAATTGTTGGCACCATTAAATCAGGTGAAGCCGTTACTGTGTTAGAACAAAAAGATAAATACACCCAAATTCGAGATAGCCGTAATCGTGAAGGTTGGTTATTAACCAGTGAATTAAGCAATACACCAAGCAGCAAAGAACAAGTTCCAACATTACAGAAAAAAATTGATGAATTGACTTTAAAACTTAATCAAATCAATAACGACTGGCAGCAACGTACTAACGAAATGCAACGTCGTACTCAACAAGCAGAAAAACAAAGTAGTGAACTGCTTGAACAAAATTCACAACTCAATCGCCAGCTTGATATTCTGAAAAATAAAAATAAAGACCTAGAAGCGATGCTTGACTCAGAAAAGCGCGGCATTATTATCCGTTGGTTTATTTATGGTGGTTCAGTGTTAGCCGCAGGGTTAATTCTTGGTTTAATTATTCCAGTCTTAATTCCTAGACGCCGTAGAGATCGTTGGTAATGGTACAACAACCAGAAATCTATTTAGTCGGTGGTGCGGTTCGCGATCGTTTACTTGGTTTACCAGTGAAAGATAAAGATTGGTTGGTTGTCCATGCAACACCTGACTTATTACAAAAACAAGGTTTTTTACAAGTCGGTAAAGATTTTCCTGTTTTTTTGCACCCTCATAGCAAAGAGGAATACGCACTTGCACGTACAGAACGAAAAACAGGTAAAGGCTATACTGGCTTCTATTGTGATTTCTCCCCAGAAATTACACTGGAACAAGATCTGATTCGCCGTGATCTCACTATCAACGCAATAGCTGAAGATCTACAAGGCAATTTGTATGACCCTTATCACGGTATTCAGGATTTACACCAAAAAAAATTACGTCATATTTCCCCAGCCTTTAGTGAAGATCCATTAAGAGTTTTACGTGTAGCACGCTTTGCTGCACGTTTTTATGATTTAGGTTTTACGATTGCAGCAGAAACCTTAACTTTAATGAAAACTATGGTAGCTAGTGGTGAATTACAGGCCTTAACGCCTGAACGAGTTTGGCTAGAAACCGAAAAAGCCCTGAATTGTGCACATCCAGAAATCTATTTCTATGTTTTACAACAGATCGGAGCAATGAAGCTTTTATTTGCCGAGTTACAACCTCTTTTTCAAGTTCAGAATCTGCCACTAGAACAAGCACTTGCTCGTTTAAATACACTCACTACTTCCGCAGACATTCCTATTTCAGAACAACTTACCGCACGTTTTGCTTTATTCGCGGTAATGTTATCGTTGCCTATCACAGACTCGTTTTCTGAACAAAACCTCGCTGCCTATCAACAGCAGATTAAACAATTATGTCAGCGTTATCGCATCCCCACAATCTACCAAGAAAGTGCTGTCTTAGCATTACAATTTGTAATGCCGTTTGCACAAACTCACACACTTTCTGCTGCACAAATTATCGACTTATTCGATCAACTTGATTGTTGGAGAAAACCGCAACGATTAGCGCATTTATGTCTGATTTATCGTGCGGTATTGCCTGATTTTAGTTTAGAACAGCAACAACAGTGGCAACAATGGTATCAAAGCGCCAAAGCGGTTGATGTTCAGCAAATTATTGCTGCTGGCTTTCGTCAGCAACAAATTAAACAACAACTTTATCAACGCCGAGTATTAGCAATTTCTACTGCAAATTAAAGGATAAAATACAATGATCAATCATCTTGAGCTTGAACAAGTACTTAATCAGTTACTAAATAGCGACAAAATTAATGATTATGCGCCTAACGGTTTACAAGTTGAAGGTAAACCACAGATTCAAAAAATTGTTACTGGAGTAACTGCCTCTCAAGCATTACTAGATTATGCAGTGAGCGTAAACGCTGATGCGATTATTGTGCATCACGGCTATTTCTGGAAGAGTGAAAATCCTTGTATTCGTGGTATGAAAGGCAAACGCATTCAAACATTATTAAAAAATGAGATTAATCTATATGCCTATCATCTTCCATTAGATATGCACCCAACCTTAGGTAATAATGCTCAACTTGCTAAATTACTAGGGATTACCGAACTCTTTCCTTTAGAAGATACACCTAATTCCATTCCAATGTGGGGAAATCTGCCACAAGCTATATCAGGGGCTGAATTTACACAACGGATTAATCAAGTATTAAATCGTACCTGCTTACATTGTGCGAATGATGTGAACCAACCAATTCGTAAAATTGGCCTTTGTACTGGTGGTGGACAAGGTTACATTGATCTTGCTGCTAGCAAAGGTTGTGATGCGTTTATTTCTGGTGAAATTTCAGAACAAACCGTACATTCCGCACGAGAACAAAATATTCAATTTTTTGCCGCCGGCCATCACGCGACTGAACGCTATGGCATTAAGGCATTATCCACTTGGTTAGCAGAGAATTATCCATTAGATGTAGAATTTAAAGATATTGATAATCCAGCGTAATTAAGCTTAGCTAATTAACTTATTAATAAAATTAATTTTACATATTTTTCACATAAATATAACTTCCTAGTAAATCACTTATTAGGAGGTTATATGTCTAAATCTTTAATTTTTGATGAAATCTCAACTTGGCAAGCTGAAGCAACACAGTTACGCCATCGCTTACACCAATTTCCAGAAATTGGTTTTAATGAAATCAATACACAGAAATTAATCATTGAACAACTAACCTCATATGGCGTTGATGAGATCAATACTCAATTTGCTAAAACTGGGGTTGTCGCCGTTATCCAAGGTAATCAAAGTGGGCCGGCTATTGGTTTACGTGCCGATATTGATGCCTTACCTATCACTGAACAAAATCACTTTGAACATAAATCTAACAACAGCAACAAAATGCACGCTTGTGGGCATGATGGACATACCACCATGTTACTTATGGCAGCAAAATATCTTTGTTTGCATAGAAATTTCCCAGGAAAAGCGATTCTCTTCTTTCAACCTGCTGAAGAAGGATTAGGCGGAGCTCAAACAATGATCTCTGATGGCGTTCTATTACATTATCCGGTAGAGGCGGTCTATGCATTACATAACATGCCCCATTTAGATGTTGGTGAATTTGGCTTTCGTACAGGCAGTATTATGGCAAGTTCCGATCGTTTTTATATTCGAATTCAAGGAAAAGGTGGACATGCTGCTATCCCGCATTTAACCCAAGATCCCATGTTGGTAGCCAGTACAATTTATCAAGCAATCCAAGGTTTTACTGCAAGATCATTTGATCCTCTACAACCTGTAGTCATTTCTGTGACCCAAATGCAATGCGGCGAAGCATCAAATGTTATTGCTGACGAAGCCAATATTGTTGGTACATTCAGAACACATAGCGATAGTATTCGTAATCAAGTAATCGATGGTTTAGAAAGAATTGTGAAAAATGTTGCCCAAGCATTTGATATGCAAGCAGAGTTTAAACTAGGTGCCATTAGTCATCCACCAACAGTAAACCATAATACTGAAGTTGATATTGCAATTAATGCGGCAAAACAAGTTTCTTCTAAAGTTATCACTGATGTTGCCCCTTTAATGGGGAGTGAAGATTTTGCCTTCTTTCTGAAGGCTGTCAAAGGCTGTTACGGTTTCTTAGGTAATGGTAAACACAGCGCTTCATTACATAATCCACACTATGATTTTAATGATGAAATTATTCCTTATGGTGCAGCTTATTTCGTCGAAGTTATCCACTCTTATCGCAAGGAGTAAATTATGGCTACCACATCAAAAACATTTGCCGATAGAATTGAGCATTTAGGAAATAAAATTCCTCATCCATTTTTTCTGTTTATTTATTTATGTATTGCAATTGCAATAATTTCATTATTTCTAAGCAATAGTAGTGTTATTCACCCTGCTACACAAAAGGTTGTTGCAGTTAAAAGTATTATTAGCACAGAAGGATTACTTTATATTTTAAATTCTACTGTGCAGAATTTTATTTCATTTAAACCTTTAGGTTTGGTGTTATGTATGATGATAGCGATTGGTTTTATGCAAGAAGTTGGATTAGCCAGTGCTGCTATTAAAGCATTATTATTAAATACACCAAAAAAACTCGTGACTGCCAGTATATTTCTAGTTGGAATTATTGGAAATCTTGCCTCAGATGCTGCATTTATTTTAGTTCCACCTCTCGCTGGAATTATCTTTCTTGCCACTAAAAGAAATCCTGTTGTTGGCGTAGCTGCTGGATTTGTTGCTGTTGCAGCCGGATTTACAGCAAATATTTTTATTGCGGGCACCGATGTTTTACTATCTGGAATTACCAATGAAGTTATAAAATCTGTTTCTGATAAACAAATTACACCAGCAGCAAACTGGTATTTTATGTTGGTTTCTGTTCCATTTTTAGTCATTATATGTACATTCATTACTGAAAAAATTATTGAACCTAGATTTGCTCATCAACTTGATGATATTCAAAAAACACATACTCAAGATATTCATGATGTGACGGAACAAGAATATAAAGCGCTAAAAATAACCGGAATATTTGCATTAGCTTTTATATTATTACTTATACTATTTATTTATCCTGATAGTTCTCCATTACGTAATAAATCGGGTGGTTTAGTTCCCTCACCGCTATTAAATGGAATTATCCCAATACTAATTACTTTCTTCTTAAGCTGTTCACTATTATTTGGATTTATCGCGAAAAAGTTGAATAGTGCTGAAGATATTCCAGAATTCATGGCTAAATCTTTGCGAGGTGCCGGTAGTTATATTGTATTAGTATTTGTTATTGCCCAATTTATTGCTTGGTTTAATTGGACAAACTTATCTACTTATCTTGCCGTAACATTGGCGAACTTCTTTATGCATTTAAATTTTCCACCTATTGTAATGCTTGCAGGATTAACCCTCTCTGCAGCGGCTATCAATCTCATTGTATTTAGTGGTTCAGCACAATGGGCAATGATGGCTCCCGTCTTTGTGCCTGTATTTGTCTTATTGGGTATAGAACCTGAGGCTATTCAAATGGCCTATCGTATTGGTGATTCAACGACTAATGTTATCTCGCCAACTAACTCTTATATGCCAATGATATTAGCTATTATTGCCCAATACTCAAATAAAGTCCGTTTTGGTACATTTTTGGCTATGATGCTTCCTTATGCGATCATACTGCTCTTTAGTTGGATGGCACTATTTTTAATTTACTATGCGCTTGGTTTACCAATAGGCCCAATGTAATCATTTATTGTTGCATCCCATTTTGGTAATAAAGCTAAACTAGCTTCATGAAAAGCGGCTATCATCGGATGATGATGCCCTTTTCTTTTTATTATGCCAATGGTTCTTAATACTTTTGGCAAGTTTAATGGAATAAATTTAACTTTCTCATGTTGTTTTAAAAAAGCAAATGTAGATGAAAGAATTGAACAGCCTAAATTATTTTGTACCATACCAATTATCGTTTCAGCACGATTAATATTAAACTGAGGTGAATAATCCAATTTTAATTGTTGATAAGTTTCATCCACCAAATATCTAATTGAATTCTCCGGCGCTACACTAATATTCACTAGTGGATAAACTTCTTCCCAACTTACCTCTTTTTTCATTGCTAATGGATGTTCTTCATTACAAATAAAACATAAGTGATCATTAAATAATGGTAATCCTTCTAGATCAGTCCAATTTGGATCAATAATTGTCACGCCTATATCTGCTATACCTGAGCGTACTTCCATTTCAATTTGTTTATACTTCGTCTCTAAAAGAATAAAATTTGTATTCAAATACTTTTTCTGTATTTGAAAAATTGCCATAGGAATGAATGAAGCAGCTAACGAATATAAACTGGAAATAGTAAAATTTGACTGATCTATTTCTAATTTAAAACGTTCTAAACGTCCTACAATTTCTTTCGCTTCCAGGTAAAAACATTTCCCTTTTTCTGTAGGAACCAATTTATTATCTTGGCGAATAAAAAGTGGGCATCCTAATTGCTCACTTAACCTTTTCATCGACTGACTTAAAGCAGATTGAGTAATAAAACATTTTTCTGCTGCCGATTGCATATTTTTTTCTTCCACCAGCAAAGTGAAAGCTTTTAATTGTCGGTAACTAATTTCCATTTTATTACTCCTATATCTAATAAGTAGTAAATAAAATAATAGCAATGTTAATTAAAATATATAACCCTATCAGCTAATAAGATAAAAAAATACCTCGCCATTGCGAGGTATTTATCTTAAACCACTATGTGAGGAAACTTTTCGTTATTTATTCCTTAATCTTCCTGATAAAGAATCGTAGCTCCTTGTTCTGCAGAAGAGACATTTTTTCTAAACAGAGAAAATAACTCTCTTCCTGACAACTGATAATCTGCTGATAAATCAATTTTAACTGCACTACGCTGTTGTAAATCAGTTAAACAACGTAAGATACCTGCTTCTGCATCAATTTCAATCATATCACCAGATTGTAAATACGCTAATGGACCACCTTTATAAGACTCAGGTGATACATGAATAATCGACGGCACTTTACCAGAAGCCCCTGAAAGTCTGCCATCAGTCACTAACGCCACTTGTAAACCTTGCTCCATTAAGTTACCTAAAATTGGCATCAGTTGATGTAACTCTGGCATACCACGAGCCGCAGGGCCGCTATTACGTACCACGATCACAGCATTTTGTTGTAATTGCCCTTGCTTATAGGCTTTAACTACATCTTCCTGATCTTCAAACACAATCGCAGGCGCAGTAATTTTACGGTGTTCCGGCGCAACCGCACTAATCTTAATCACACCACGTCCTAAATTACCATCTACAACTTTTAAGCCACCTTGTGCACTAAATTCACAACCAGCTGGTGCGATAACATTTGGATCTGCCGTTTCGTTCACTTGTTGATAAACAATCTTGCCATCAACTAAAGTTGGTTGTGCAAAATAGTCTTGCATCGTGCCATAAATTGGAGTCGCATCTAAATGCAATAGCCCACGTTCTGCTAAACGTTTTAACAATAATGGCACTCCGCCTGCTTGATGAAACTCATTCACATCCGCTGGTCCGTTTGGATAGACTTTCGCTAATAGTGGCACCACATTAGAAAGCTCAGCAAAATCATCCCAATTAATAATAAAACCAGCAGCACGTGCAACCGCGACCATATGCATTGTATGGTTGGTGCTGCCACCTGAAGCTAATAAGGCAACTAAGCCATTCACTAAACTCTTTTCATCAACCACTTTCGCTAATGGACGGAAATCACTGCCATTATGGCTAATTTTAATCATCTGTTTACTAACTAACTCAGTTAATAACGGACGTAATGGACTATTTACTGGTACAAAAGCTGAACCAGGCAACATTAAGCCCATAGCTTCAAACACTAATTGGTTGGTATTAGCTGTACCATAGAATGTACAAGTTCCATTACTATGATAAGCTGCATTTTCCATCTCTTGTAATGCCTCTTTACCCAGTTTGCCCGCCGCATATTGCTGACGAATTGCCACTTTCTCTTTATTCGAAATCCCCGTTGACATCGGGCCTGATGGTACAAACGCAGTAGGCAAATGTCCGAACACTAATGCGCCCATTAATTGACCGGGTGCAATTTTATCGCAAATCCCTAATAACAAAGTGGCATCAAAGGTATTATGGCTAAGTCCTATTGCTGTTGCTTGAGCAATTAAATCACGTGAGAACAGAGAAAGATCCATCCCTTCTTGCCCTTGCGTAATCCCATCACACATTGCAGGAACGCCGGCAGCAACTTGAGCAGAATGTCCCAATTCGCTAAGCACTTGTTTAATTTGCGCCGGATAGTCCAGATAAGGTGCATGTGCACTCAACATATCATTATAGGCAGACACAATTCCCACGTTGATAGTCGTAAAGTCAAGGATTGTCTTTTTCTGTGCCGGACAACAGGTCGCCACAGTATGTGCTAAGTTTCCACAACTTAAATGAGCACGGCTTTTACCACGCGCTAATTGTTGCTCAATCCGTTGTAAATATTGCTGACGTGTTGCCTTACTACGTTGGGCAATCCGTTGTGTAATTTCAGAGATAATTGGATTCATTATTTGCACCTTATTCATTTAAAAACGGTTTAATTGCGGCAACACAACGAGCAACGACAGTTTCAAAAGGGGCATTAATATCAATATGAATCACATCTTTTTCATCAGCTTGAGGTTCTTCTAATGTCGCAAATTGACTTTTTAACATATCCACTTTCATATAGTGGCCTTGACGTTTTTGCATCCGAGATAACACCAGATCAAAATCCCCTTTAAGGTAGATAAACTTCACATCCTTATTCCCTTCACGGATTTGGTCACGATATTTTTTCTTTAATGCTGAACAGATGATAATCCCTTTTTCTGATTTTTGTTCTAAGCTAAATGCTGCATCACGAATACGTTCTAACCATGGTGCACGATCCTCGTCATTTAACGGATGCCCATCACGCATTTTAATAATGTTGGCACGAGGGTGAATATCATCCCCATCAATTAATTTCATTCCTAATTGTTTAACAATTTCTGTACCTACACTGGTTTTACCTGTACTTGATACGCCCATAAGAATAAAACTTTTGCCGATTGACATAACACACCTCATCATTAATTGGATAATTTCTAAAAATTGGCAACATCTTATCACGTTATCGGTAACATTCAACATCTGCTTAATTTTCTATAAAATTTTTGTGATCTTTGTCAATAAATAGGATAAATGACTAAAAAGAATACAATATGAATAAAAAATAATCTAAATATAATAAATAATATGATCCAGATCTCACTTTTACAAAATTTAGAGGTTATCCTCTTTTATTTTTCTTGGTTATCGGTAACATTTGCAACATCCAAAAAATATTCATCTTATTTTTTACTCAAAACTTCATTCGGAGGAATTCACTATGGCTCATGATGCAACTTCGCTACTGTTGATTGCACTCTGTGCAGTAGCCGCATTATTAGTTTTAATTATGCGCTTTAAAATTCATGCCTTTGTTGCATTAACACTCGTTAGTTTATTAACAGCGCTCGCAACAGGCACCCCATTTGCGAAAATTGTACCAACAATGCTAACCGGCTTTGGTAATACCCTTGCCTCCGTTGCTTTACTTGTTGGTTTAGGTGCAATGATCGGTCGTTTACTCGAAATTACCGGTGGGGCAAAAGTATTAGCAGATACGCTTATTGATAAATTTGGCGAAAAACGTGCTCCATTTGCATTAGGTGTCGCTTCACTTTTATTCGGTTTCCCAATCTTTTTTGATGCTGGGTTAGTTGTAATGTTACCGATAATCTTTAGTGTGGCAAAACGTTTTGGAGATTCAACATTAAAATATGCGTTCCCTGCTGCTGGTGCTTTTGCGGTAATGCACGCATTTTTACCACCACATCCAGGTCCAGTTGCATCTGGTGAATTACTTGGAGTAAATATGGGTTTACTTGTAATCGTGGGTTTAATCACTGCCATTCCAACTTGGTATGTTGGCGGTTATCTCTATGGTCAATTTATCGGTAAACGCATCCATATTCCACTTCCAACCACATTCTTAAGTAAAAATGTCGTATCAGAAACTGCGAACTTAGAAGTGCCTAGCTTTGGTAAAGTCTTATTCATTCTGTTATTACCACTTTGCTTAATCTTCTTGGATACTGGCTTAAATACACTTAGCACTATTAAAGCGATTGATGGGTCACAAACTTGGGTTGAAATTCTTAGAATGTTAGGAAAAACGCCAGTAGCATTATTAATTACGTTGTTAGTATCCATCTTATTATTAAAAGGCCAACGTACTAAAGAACAAATCGAAAAACTTTGCGATAGCGCATTAGGTCCAATCTGTTCTATCGTATTAGTAACAGGTGCTGGTGGTATGTTTGGTGGTGTATTACGTGCGAGTGGTATTGGTGATGTACTTGCACAAACACTCTCTAATACCGGTTTACCAGTTATCGTGGCTGCTTTCGTTATCTCAACTTGTTTACGTGTTGCCCAAGGCTCTGCTACTGTTGCTTTAACCACTACCGCAGCATTAATGGCACCAACCATTGCAGCAACACCGGGCTTAAGTCAATTTGATCTTTGCTTTATCGTGATTTCTATTGCTTCTGGTGCAACTGTATTATCTCACGTCAATGATTCAGGTTTCTGGTTAATCAGCCGTTTCTTAGAAATGGATACCAAAACCACCTTTAAAACTTGGACAGTGTTAGAAACAATTCTTGGTGTCGTTGGTTTTACCATTGTTTCTATCGCAAGTATCTTCCTATAAATTAGTTTTTTAAATAAAATAGTATG